>NZ_CP011599.1:0-82986 GCF_001022135.1 Phytobacter ursingii
CAAAGATCATGGCGTGTATGTGATGGCGGCGAAAGGTGAGAAAAACAGTAATGGGATGCACAATGTCTGTTACGCCAATGGTTTCAATCCGGATACAACGGATTTTGACGAGCTCTGGGACCGGATGCGTGATGCCTGTGGCGGAGATGATTTTTGCGAATCCCTGGACCTCGATCCGAGGTCGATTGAACTTCTCAGCCGTACCAAACCCTGCCTGAAAATAATGCTTTCAGAGACGGAACTGGAAGTTATTGCAGGGGGACAGAAATAAACCATAAAAGCCCGTTAAATCGGGCTTTTTTATATATCACTGTATTTACATCTAGGACAAAATGTCCTATTATATATTTGTGGCCGGGCATGGTGCTCAGGTCCCCTAACGAGGGAAATATATGAAATTTTCAGCAGAAGAACTCAACATTATCCGCCAGGCGGACGCCATTATTGCCGGTAAAATTACCACAACGGATTTTATCACCGGCGCCGACGCCGCGCGTTCCTTACTGCGGTTTCGTCTTGCTGCAGAACCACGCGAATCATTCTGCGCGTTCTTTCTTAACTGCCACAACGGCGTGATTGCGTTTGAAGAACTGTTTAAGGGAACTATCAGCAGCGTCACCGTTCATCCGCGTATCGTCCTGCAACGCGCCCTGCATCATAATGCCGCCGCCGTGGTACTGGCGCATAACCATCCTTCCGCTAACACTGCACCCAGCCAGGCTGACAAGCTGATCACCGAGCGTCTGGCGCAGGTGCTGGGGATGGTTGATGTCAAAGTCCTCGATCACCTGATTGTGGGCGGCAGCGATATTTACTCTTTTGCTGAACATGGTCTGATTTGATAACCGCGGCCGCACAGTGGTGCGGCCGGCTCTGGAGGCTTGCTATGGGCAATAAATATACCGTGCCGCTTAACGTGGGCGCGATCCGCGAAAGCTGTTTCCGTCCCGCTGATAAATGGACCCCGCCGACGGGGGATGAACTCCGCTATCTGCTGGAAAATGTGCTCAACCTGAGTCAGGAGGGGCTGGCGCGACATGTTGGCGTGAACGGCAGAACGGTGCGCCGCTGGGTGAACGGAGAAAGTGACATCGCGTATTCCGTCTGGTGCGTCCTTTGCATCGATGCCGGCTTACCGCCGATCTGGAAATAGCAGCGCAAAACACCGACGCGCAAACGTGCTTCCTGAACGTATCGGATATCTGGCCGGGGCTGAAGGCTGACGCGGTGGTTGCCGCCTGCAGGGCAATACGGGCATCGAACCCGTATTGCCCTGAAACGCGCTGAGCCGCTCTCTGGGCGCGCATTTAAAAAAACTGTACCCATCATCGTTTTTATGACTTTGACGAGTCCTGCCCCCTATTCTGGCTCTTTCTGATGTGATCCCGCCCTGGTGTCTGCCAGTTACTTAATTTTGACGCCCGCACAGCGTGTCTTCCCTGTTCATTTCTGCTCAGTTGCCGGCGTTTTCTGGCAGGCCTGCCGTACTAAAACACCTCTGGGCCCCTTCGGCTCCTGCCCGTCGGGCAGTCGTCAGCCACACTCCGCTAGCCAGGCAAAGCCTGGCAGCTCCGCCGAACCCCCTGCGGGGTTTCGGGCTATCGCTAGTGTCTGATGCCTGAACCCCTGCACCATGCCGGCAAAGCACCTTCATCGGGCTGATGGGGATCTGAAAAGCAAAATTTACAGGGAAAGGAGTCCAGGAAAAAACAAAGAAAATTAATCAGATAACGCTTGATTGTTATGGCTCATTAGACGTATAATAATCACATCGAAAGGCAATGAGGCTTTTCGCGGTAGCGCCCCGACTGGCGCAGGAGTAACAAATTATGAGTAAAGCACTGACCCCCTCCCAGCTTAAAGCTGAACTGGAAACGCAGAAAGATGCGCTGCTGAAGGCGTGCCTGTATGCCCTCAACGAAATCCCTAACCGTCGTTTAAGTGGCCCGTATGCGTCCACGTATGCGCTGGCCGAGCAGGTCAGTAAACTGCTTCAGCGCTGCAAATAATCATTGATGGGCTGGCATTGCCAGCCCTGTTCACCCCTTACGGTAGCGCCCCGCATGGCGCAGGAGTCTGAAATGTCATCTGAAAAAACTCTCCCGTCGGTCGATCTGATGTCCTGCCAGCATGGCGGTGAAGTGATCCCGTCTATTGCTATTGAGCGCATTATCTCGTTGCGGAATGAAGGTATTCGCGTCTATCTCGACGGCATAGACAAGCTGCGAAAAGCGCGCGATCTGATGCAGCAGGCCGGAGGCTGTCAGTACCTGTATGACTACGACAAAGCCGTAGAGAGCGCGATCAAATGGAGCGACACCAGACCAGACCAGGCCGAAACGGCTATTTCCCGCGTTATCGACGGAAAAATCTGGGATCGGCTGATGTCGGAAACCGGCATGTATACGCTGATGAGCAACAAACAACGTCAGGAATGGGATCGGCAGGTGGCAGGCGAAGAAATGCCGCCGATAACGCTGGAGAACGTTATGAGTACGTTCCGGCACCTGAACGCAAGCAAGGCCGATACTTTCACGCAAGGGCTGATTGATATCTTTAAATCCCTGTCGTGGGATTATAAAACCAATAATCCCTGCATGTTTGGCAAGCGTATCATCATCGCGCCGTTGCTCGATGTCTGGCGCAGTGGCTGGGTGCGCTTCAGCTCAGACGGGCACACCAAAATTGACGATCTGGCGCGGCCGTTCTACGTGCTGGACGGGCGTAACGTGCCTGATTACCGCGTTTCTGACGGTGCCAAACTGGATGCCTTTTTCAGTGAAAACCAGTTCAACGGTAAGGTGTTCGAGTGTGATTACTTCAGCGTGCGATATTACAAAAAGGGCAGCGCCCACATTACGTTTAAACGCCCGGAGCTGGTTGAGAAGATCAATAATCTGGTTGCCAGTCACTATCCCGGAATGTTACCCCCTCGCGTGTAATGCAGATGGCAGGCCGCATTTGCGGCCTGAAATATAAACAGGGAAAGGAAGTATTCCCCGGCCTGAGAAAATCATGCCGGGCATGTATTTATTGCTTGATTTATATGGCTCATTAGACGTATAATAATCACATCGAAAGGCAATGAGGCTTTTCGCGGTAGCGCCCCGACTGGCGCAGGAGTAATAAACATGGCTATTCAATCCCTTCAGTTCCGTAACGGCTCCGTTTCTCTTGGTGATGTTTTTGTTTCCAGCTGGGGTTATGAGCAGACAAATACCTATTTTTATCAGGTGATCGCCCTGCGCGGTAAGAAAACCGCCGTACTGCGCCGCATCGCTGCGCAGCAGGTGAAAGCAGACAGTGCAATGTCTGGCGAATTAAAGCCGGTATTGAATGACTTTAAAGGCGAACCCGTGACCCGTCGTATCTGTGAAAACCATGAGCATCCGTCTGTCAGCATTGACGAGTACGAACAGGCTTATAAGACCGATCCTAACGAAAGCCATTTTTACAGCACCTGGGGCTGACCGCCTGCTACGCCCCGCAAGGGGCGTATAGTCGAAGACTTATTCAACCAAAACGTGAATACTATGCGAAATAACAAGGCGCTCAGGACGCAGATACATGGCGGAAACAGTTTATCAGGCGCGGAGGCGTTTTTACCTTCTCCGTTTTCGGCGCAGTCGTAACCCGGACACACTGGAAAAAATGTACGAATCCATGCGGGATCGTGGACAGGTGCCGCCGGAGGACACCGAGGCTTTTGAGGCTGCCGCCGACCATCGCCGCGCAGAGCTGGCATCGGGACGCATCTGGGATAAGATCCCGCCGCATGTCTGGCAGTATGTAAAATAATCACAGCGCCCCTACAAGGGGCGTTTTATTGCTTGCATATATGGCTCATTAGACGTATAATGTTTTTACTGATTCAAATCAGTACCTTCCTAAACAGCCTTACAGGTGCATTATGACCTCTTCTGAAATCCTCCATAACCTCCCTCAGATTATCACGGCCGTGGCCGCCCTCATTACAGCCATTACCGGGCTGATTAAAGTCATGAAGGATAAGGGTAAGGACTGAACCGCCGCAGGGGGCGACAGCCCCCTGCATCCCTAACCGGCAGCGCCCCGACTGGCGCAGGAGTAAAAAAAGTGACAACGCTGCATATTCGAGAAATTCCCACTGATGGAGCGCCGCCTATCTGTGCAGGCCGCTCAATCTCAGATGATGACCTTTGCGCCTCATGCCAGCATCTCGACTATCGCCCTGGGCACCTCAGCGCCTGCCTGCTGTCAGGTTGCGGGCGTGACGACTGGCCTTCAGAACTGGATGCAAACGGCTACAGCGTTGCCTGTAGCAGCTATGAGCGTGAAAAATCGCTTGATTAATATGGCTCATTAGACGTATAATAATCACATCGAAAGGCATCCGGTCTTTCGCGGCAGCGCCCCGACTGGCGCAGGAGTTTTACAATGCACGGTAACGTAAATGAAATTTGCGCAAGGCTTCTCGATAGTTTTGAACCACAGCAGCGGATCAGCCTTCTGATCTGGACTGCTGAAGATGTCCATGACTGCACCAGTGATATGAACCTCACTGACGATGAGGCCGAAGCCGTTCTGGCAGAAATCGCGGAATGCAGTTCACACAGCCGTTATGGCGTCGGAAAAGATACCGTCTGGAGCCTGGCAAAGCAGGTGCGCGAAGATGCCGCCCGCGATCGAAAGATAGAGGTCAATGCCGAGGCGCTGCAAAAAGTCGTGGCGCTGGCGGCGCAGTTTATCCGGCTGGAAGAAATCCAGTCTGGTGAAGGAGCTGCACGCCGACTTTATCCGCAGGAGTCTGAGGCGCTGGAGTGCATCACGAAGGCGATTAACGGCTAATTCACGCAGTAACGCAGCGAACTTTCACGGTAGCGCCCCGACTGGCGCAGGAGGAAAAAACATGTCCCAGAATGAAGCCTATTACGACACGCTGGCCCTGATTGAAAAGGGGCAATGGTGTTTCGGCAGTATGGACGAAGAAAACGAAGAGCGGGCAATCAAGGCCGCTAAGGCGCTGGCGCTGTTTGCGCGCCTGAATGAGCAGGACTGCGACGGACACCCGGTTTCCGAAATCATCGTTGATTTTATCGCTAACCTGATGCACCTGGGGGAAGCGATAAATTTTCGTGTGCTCGATGAGGAAAGCGCGGTGATCCCGTTGGTCAGGATCGCAGCCGTACACTTTAACGCTGAAACAAAGTCATAGTAATCATGTGAATCAGAAGGGGGCAGGCGTGATCCTGCCCCCAAAAATGGACAGGGGAAAGAGTTCTCCCGCCTGAAAATATTCAGGCAGGCGGGAATATTTTGCTTGATTAATATGGCTCATTAGACGTATAATAATCACATCGAAAGGCAATCCGGTCTTTCGACGGTAGCGCCCCGACTGGCGCAGGAGTACAGAAAATGTCTACTGAACTGAATCAACCCGCCATCACTGCACGCATTATCCCCAATAACCGCCGCATGGCCTTTCTGCCACGCCTGTTCGGCGCCTGGTATCTCACAGGTGAGGCCGGTGTCTACAACCACGCACGTTCTCTCTGCGCCGATTATCAAGGCGGTTCCTGGGAGTTCGTCGAACTGTCTTGCGGTAGCGGCTTCATGTACCCACTGAGCGCAGAGCGCTTCACGGTATCGGTTAGCGGTAACTGGTTCGAAGGGGAACTGTCCGCAGAAGCTACCGGTATCGTGCTGACCCTGTTCACCCTGAACCACATGATCTGGCACGCACATGATGCCGGCTATGAGCACATCTGCGACATGCTGATCACCCAGCAGGAAAAGCTCAAATTATATGCCGACCAGCACGCCGAAGCCGGTTTGATTTACCGCGCGATTGACTGAAACGGCGGCCCCCGCGAGGGGGCCAATACTGACAGGGGGAAAAATGTTAACACTAACTGATATTCGCGCCAGCAATACGGTGCTGGTTACGGAATTTGGCGGCGTGCGTGCTGTGCATTTCTGTCTTCATGAAAAATTAAGCGGTAACGACAACGATCTGTGGTTTCCGCTTGCCAATGGGGCCGACCTGTTCGAGGCGCTGGAAAGCATTATGTGCATCAATTTTGCCGCTGCTAACGTTGTCTCGCTGGAGTTCCTGCGGCAGAACGGGAAGTGCAAAGACTACCGGATCACCTACAACAAGGCCAAATTCAAGCCATTAAGTTAGATATCTGGCATCATTAAATGTTCATATTTGAACAAAATTAAAATATAAAAATACGTCTAATGAGTTGATAAAATGGCTCATTAGACGTATAATTATTACATCGAAAGGCAGTTGAGTCTTTCGCGGTAGCGCCCCGACTGGCGAAGGAGTTGAAATGAAAGAAGCAGACCAAAAAAAAGTGAATGCCGTAATGGCAATTGCTGATTATCTCGGTGTAAAAAATCAAATCGAGGTGATCGAATACTCAGCCGAATCAGTGCAGGTTGAGTGGCGAAATCCTAAAACAAAACAGCTTATTCATCGTGATTACACTTTTGCAAATTCCTTTGTAAAAGACTTTGAAAAAGCTCTGAAATCGAACATGAAGTTTTACTGATAAAGAGGGGGAGAAATCCCCCTTAATCCTCCCATTTTTTACTGATAAACATCAAATATATGAGGTGTATTATGTGGAAACGTGGCGAAAACAAAGTGATTCTGATGGGGCGTTCTGGCAAAGATGCAGAACTGCGTTACACCCCAAACGGAACGGCCATTGCGAGCCTGACGCTGGCTACAGAAATCAGCTATAGCGACAACGAAGGGAAGGAGCAAAAAGAAACGGAATGGCATGATATTGTCATTTTTGGAAAGAAAGCCGAAGCAGCTGGGAAGTACTTCAAAAAGGGTATGATGCTGTATTTTGTCGGGCGCATTCGTAATAACAAATGGCAAGGGACAGACGGCAAAATGCGCAGCAATAAGGAAATTGTGATCGATAATAACGGCGAAATGCAGATGCTGCCGGGAGCTGGGCCACGTAACACCAGTGCAGAAGGCCAGGGAGGCATTGAAAATCATGATGAACCGCCGTTCCCGGATATGAATGATTACCCGCAGTGAGTATTTGAGTTAGAACGGCCCGCAGGACGCGGGCCGCCAATCCAGAGGGGGGGAGTATGAATATCAGTGAACAATATCGGGTGGCGGTCGTCAGTACCGGCCATGTAAAAAAAGAAGACGCGGAACTACTGGACAAGGTCTGTAACGATGACTTGTCCGGTCAAGGTTTGTTCTGGATCGAGAAAAATCGCTATGGGTGGATATTGCGTATTTCTGCTACTGAACAATGGCGAGTGGAATTAACCAGGGCGGGGATCAGTGCAAGTGCTTTGGATAATATAGCCGCGTTAAATGGTGCCGGGTTCGACTGGATTTGGTTTGACCGGGATGCAGAACAGGTGCCAGAACTGACCGTTTGGGAGTGGTAAACCGGTTAAAAATATGCCTCGAAAAGGGGCATTTTTTTCTTGCCTGTAATGGCTCATTAGACGTATAATAATCATGAAGTTTAAAAGCGGATATTGATTAAAACGCTCTGTAAATAACGTGGAGAGAATATTATGGCGACCTTATACCCTTTTGAGGTTTATACCCTTATTGTGTCAGAATTAATCGTAAGCCATTTTAATGATGTCGCTATGGTATATCCGGGAAGCGAAGAAATTAAAAAGAACTATGACAGTGAATTAAGTGCTGTACAGGTAGTTAATGGCATCAGAGAAAAACTGATTGAAGATGGTGTTATACAGTGCGAACAGTGCCCACTGCTATCCGAGTGGGATGAGAACAAGGTTATCAACCAGCTAATTAAAGATTACCGCCTGATTCTCAATCGTGACTATGAACTAAACCGTGTTCGTCAGCAGCTGGCCCCGGAGCTGATCGCACAGATAGAAAACTGGAAAGAGCAGAAGTATTCCGATTCTGCGAAGGAATACGAGGTGCTCTATGAAACCATCAACATCAACGGAAAGGAGGTTACAGGCAAACTAAACGTAGTTGCAGTAAGTCGCTTTGATGCTGTTTTCATCGTAGGGCAGCGTCACGCTAACGATAACTTTTTGGTTTTGGATGTGAAGGAGGTGATGAATCATTGAAATCCAGAAAAGGTGCCGGATTGCGCCAACAATCCGGCTGGGTAGGCAATTTAAATTGTGAGGTTCAAAATGCCGTTGTGGATTATACACTATGCTGAAGATGTCGCAAACGGAGTGCAAACAAAGTCGCATCCGATGAACGCAGCGCAATGGGATCACTTCCGTTTCTGGTTGGCAGTGTTCCGGCGGATTAAAGAAACCGCGATGTAATCTGTAACTGTCTCAGGGGCGCTGTATGCGCCCCTTTTTAATATCCGTGCCCGGACTCCTTTCCCTGTAAATTTATCGGGATCAAGGGCGGATCGTGGCCCTGAACGTGCGCACCATTGAGCGCTGCATCGCAGCGGAACCGGAAAATTTTTTCCGGCCAATGAGTGCCCTTGTCACCGGAACGGTGACAAGTATGCACGCAAAATTACACGAACAGGCAGCACCCATGCCCGGCCTGACAGGCCGGGAGCTATATCATAATGTGGGATGCTATATGTGAAAGGTGAAGGTTAATACTGCGGACCTGAAGCGTCAGAATTCTGACCGGTAGAGCCATTTTGTGTGCGCTGATCTTCGTCAACTCCAGTGATTTTTTTTCGGCTGTTGCTGGTTCTTTTTTTTCCAACTCGTCCGGCAGTAATGTCCTTGATATCACGTAATGTAACGTCTGAAAAACCCGCATCGTTGAGGAATTTCAGTATCTCTTTATCTTCATATCCTTTCGAATCTTTCAGCTTCTTAATGTCAGATTTAAGCTCATCGAGTACGTGCTTTTTCTCAAGCCTTTCTGACGTCACATCAGGCAAGTCGTCGAGAATGCTTTTGAATTTTCCGATGTCCTCACTGCTATAAAATGCTTTCTTTTTTGCAGGCATATGCCCTCCCAATAATGTCAAAATCGGCCATGCCGAACCGGAGAAAATCGATCAAGCTATTCGGGTGATTTTACATGATGCCCGGCACGATTCAATTGCTCTGCCTGCCAGGCCCTTCGCTGCTGGCTTTCAAACCTCGCCGATGGTAGAATTCAATGAGGTATTTAAGTACGGGACAAGATGTGTTTTTGGTACACCGCCGGCACGCCGGCAGTGACGCAAAAACGTCTTGGTCAGGGCAAGCCCCGACACCCCCTAACGAGGTTAGCTATTAGATGAGTCGTAGTGAGTCACGAAAAACAGATGCACAAATCCATTTCCGCTGCACAGCAGAAATTAAAGATGCATTGTCCAATAAGGCCCATGAAGCAGGGCTTAGTCTTAGTCAATATCTTATCAAATCTGGGCTTGGAAAGCGCATTCAATCGAAAGGTAATTACAATGCACTTGCCGCTCTTGTAAAGATAACAGCCCTTCAAAAACATCTGTTTAACGAAGGTGCCGGGGTTCATAGCAAGGAGTATTCAGAGATTCTGATCGAGGTCAAAAAGGCCGCACAGAAACTGCAACAGGAGATGGATGGTGATACCTAAAATCATTGAGGGCCGAAGGGACAAAAAGTCCAGCTTTGGTCAGCTGATTAAGTACATGGCAGACAAGCCGTCTCAGGAGTTGACTGATACAGTTCAGCCTACTCCTGAGACTGCTTTAGCTGTTAAATCGGATATGTTCGAAGGGTTAAACAATTACCTGACCCGTAAGCAGAAAGTGATCAGCACACCGGTGGATGTTGAGCCAGGTGTACAGCGAGTTGTGGTTGGTGATGTTACCTGCCAGTACAATACCTTCTCGCTCGATGGTGCAGCACAGGAAATGAATTCAGTTTCTCAGCAAAGCACACGCTGTAAAGATCCAGTTATGCACTATGTTCTCTCATGGCCTGACTATGAAAAGCCGAATGATGATCAGGTTTTCGATTCAGTGAAGTTTACACTGGCATCGATGGGCATGTCCGATCACCAGTATGTTGCTGCCATCCACCGGGATACAGATAACCTGCATGTGCATGTTGCTGTCAACCGCATCAATCCCCAGACATATAAAGCAGCCTCATCGAGCTTTACCAAAGACACACTTCACCAGGCGTGCCGCTTACTGGAATTGAAGAATGGTTGGTCCCATTCAAACGGTGCATATGTGGTTAATGACCGTCAACAGATTGTCCGGAACCCTCACAGCAAGAAAGAGCGAGGCAACTGGCGCTCACTCGATCGCATCAACAAGATGGAGAATAAAGAGGGTGTTGAAACGCTCTATCGCTATATCGTTGGTGATGAACAGGTAGGCGGTAGTCGTCAAAACTTGATCCATGTTTCAGCTGGGCTTCGTGAAGCCAAAAGCTGGGATGATGTGCATAAGACATTTGCAGGCATCGGTCTTCGTGTCGAAAAAGCACAGGGGAAAAAGGGCTACGTAATTACCCACGAACATCAAAACCAGAAGACGGCTGTTAAGGCGAGTCTGGTATTTAACAAGGCACAATATACCCTGAAGTCGATGGAAGAGCGCTTTGGTGAATACCAGCCTTCACATATTGAACCGGCCAAAGTATCGGTATTTAAAACTGCATATACCCCTGGTGCTTATCGTCGAGATGCCAATAAACGTCTGCAGCGTAAAATTGAGCGCGCAGAAGAAAGAATGCTTCTCAAGGGTCGCTATCGCGCCTACCGGAACAATTTACCGATATATTCTCCGGATAAAGATCGCATCGCCGATGAATACCGGAAAATTGCCCAACATACCCGGTTGGTGAAAAATAACGTCCGGCATTCTGTTTCAGATCCTCATACCAGAAAGCTGATGTACAACCTGGCAGAGTTCAAACGCCTGCAGGCGGTTGCCAATCTGCGTCTTAGCTTGCGTGAAGAACGCAACGGTTTCAGGGCGGCTAACCCACGGCTTTCTTACCGAGAGTGGGTCGAACAGGAAGCACTGAAGGGTGATAAGGCAGCGCTCAGCCAAATGAGGGGCTTTGCCTATTCCTCCAGGAAGAAGGAGAAGTATAAACAGCAGCTGGTTGAGCAGATCGGGTTCAACCGTACCTTTAACGCCATCACCAGTCATGATCGTGATGATGTGGCCGTAATGGCCTCAGCACGTCATGGTGTCAAGCCACGGCTTTTGAAAGACGGTACTGTTATCTTTGAGCGCGACGGTAAACCAGTAGCGGCTGATCGTGGTCACATTGTGCTGACAGAAAGTAATGGAATCGACAAAGAGAAAACGGCTGACCTTGCAATTGCATTAACGATTGCTGGTAAAGCCAAATCTGTTCGTGTTGATGGTGACGGCGAGTTTAAGGAACTGTGCTGTAATCGTATCGTCGATGCAGCTGTGAACCACAATCACCCTGTCGCGCAGGGCATTACCTTCACAGATGCCGCTCAGCAGGCGTATGCTCAAAACGAGAAACATCGTTTGATTCGTGAGCAAAATAATAGTAAAAATGAAATGCAATTAAGAAGTGAAAGCGACGACAAATTCAATCCGAAGTAAAATGGAGTAAGAAATGAAAATCAAAATGCAAACGGTCCTCGCGGCCGTTTCTTTGTTAGCTCTTGCCGGTTGTGCCTCTCAAAGCGAAAAGGAAAAACAAATCTCTGCACAGCAGCTGGTAGATCAGGAATTGCGTGAGCAAGCCATTAAGATAAAACTCGCACAGGATGAGCTTTACCAGGCTGGAGCCATTAACAGGACCCGTTACAAATTCCCTACCATTATCAATGCAAACAGTCAGTATGTTCGTGTGAGCTGGCAGGGTGATGCTTACGAATTACTGGAGCAACTGGCTAAACAGCGTGGCCTTCAATTCACCAGTCAGGGGATCAAGTTACCGCTTCCACTCAATATCGATGTTGGTGGTTCGAAGGTTACGTTTGAACAGTTGCTGACCCTGATCCGACAACAAACGCAGTACCGTGCCACCATCAACCAGAAACCCGGTGAACTGCAGCTGCTTTACCTCACACCATCGAAGAAAGGTTCATTCCTCAGAGGGACCCGCCCATGAAACTTAAACTGATCGTGCTTTTGACGTTACCGCTGCTTGCTGCGAACGTTGCACGCGCGGACGACTCCGATGTTAAAGGCCTGGATTACTACATGGACCCGCCAAGCCAAAGTGACGATGAGGCCGATGTTACTGGCAGTATGCTAAACGACGCAGCGCACACCATAGGATTTCGCGGCGGTAAGGCAGAACGCGCTAAAGAAATTCGCGCCGCGCTGGAAAATCAGCGCAGCAACCTTGATTACATGTATTCGTTCCAGCCGCTGATCTCTTCTGAAGGCTACCTGCCACCGGTCATTGCTGAAGCTAAAGACGTTGCACACATTACCAATGAGCAAATCCGAACGGCCAACCGTGCCTACGACATTGTTGTGCCGGCACGCTTTGTCAGTAACCCACCGACCTGGAAAAGCTATCTTCTGACCGGATTGATGGCGCAGCGGATCGAATTGCCTGAACCGGCGGCGATGCCGAAAGACGGCAAACAACGTGATATCTGGAAAAAGGCTGTCGCGCTGGGCTGGTCTGACGGCCGCCAAAAAGCTGATGAGATATTCACTGCTAATTTCAATCGCCTCACACGGGATTACACCGGCATGTTGCGCTACAGCACGCTACTGCAGCAGGGCATGATAAAGGCTCCAGTTATCACACAGCAGCAGCAAACAGTTACAGGGGATAAAAACCGTCTCATGCTGGGTGATAAAACGAAACGTATGAAGCAGCAAGCTGAGTTTGACATCAACAAACGCAGCTGGAAACCGACCATACGTTGAGGGGCAGTAGATGGAAGCATTCAATTTTGGTCCAACGCTGACGCCACAGACGCTGGAACGTTTTCTCGTACACTGCTCTAACAATGAAGTGTCCGATATCTTGTTGCAGGGTGGGGATAAGATCTGGGTAGAACGTCATGGGCGCCAGCTGCCCATGACAGATTACCCAATCGACACCCTGGAGCTGGAACGCACCGTTGATAAGGTGTTCGGGCAGGAGATCAAAGGGATACTGAAAAGCGCTGCGGTTGTTAATACCGCTATCCAGCTACGAGGTGATGAAGCGGGCACGATTGGACTCGGCCGCGGCGAAACGCGCCGGTTCCGTGCGAACTTCACTCAGGCCGATATTTATAAAACAGAAGCGGCAATGTCTCTGACACTCCGTGTTCTGAATGAGTTTATTCCTCAGCTTAAACAAATGGGCATTGAGCCTGAGCTGTTTAATTCTCTGTTGCCGGCTTCCGGCCTCGGACTGATTTGCGGTGAAACGGGATCGGGTAAGTCAACCCTGATGGCCAGCATCTTCCAGTATTGCGGTGAAACGTACCAGGACCGGAAAATCATCACGGTTGAAGATCCCATCGAATATCGCCTGGGAAGTAGAGACTGGATTGCGCCGGCGCCGGCACAGTCACAGATTGGGCGTGATATAGATTCCTTCCACAATTTTATCACTCTCTCCGGGTTACGTCGTTCTCCGAAGATTATGGGGGTTGGTGAGCTCCTTAACCGCCTGTCATTTGAAGCTGCTGTGCTGGCAGGTAAATCAGGCCATTTTTGTCTCGGAACACTGCACGTCAAAACGGTCGGAGAGGCCATTTCCCGATCATTGCAGAACTATCCGCCGGAAATGCGTGAAGCTGCCGCCTTTGACCTGCTGAGTATCCTTTCGTACATCATCGTGCAACGCTTGCTTAAAACAAAAGATGGCCGGCGCAAGGCTGTCCGTGAATATCTCGTCATTGATAACAGCCTGCGCCGCAAACTCTATGACGTTGATTACAGCAAGTGGGGCCGCTACATCGACGACCTGTTGATCGCTGAAAACCGCAGTCTGATTCAGAACGCCTGGGTAATGCACCAGGAAGGTTTGATCGACGAAGCGGAAGTCATCGAGGTCGCAGGATATATGGACTATCTGGCGTTAAAAGAGGGCAAGTATGGACATTAACAAATGGCGTTATGCCGGCCGGCCACTGACGGTTTTTGGTGTGCCTGTTATCTCGTTTCTTGTGTACTTCATCTGGTTTCCGTTCCCGTCAGTAAAAACCTTTGTTATCTGCACCTGTGTGGTTCTCTTTTACTTTCTGCTGGCCATGATGGGCTACACGTTACCGGTGCTGTACCAGGTCATTCTCCGGGTTATCCGCGGGAAAAAACTTACCGGGCGGCCGTGGTGGTACCGGCGCTCTCAGCGATAACACATAACTACAGGGGTAGACAGTATGGCGAAACCTGAAATTGCAACTGAAAGAACCCGTCTGAGTATTCCCTTTGACGATCGCCAACGTGCAATACGTGCGGCCGGCAAACTGGCTGATGGCAGTAATGCTCTGGACTACGTGAAGGAAGAAAAGGTGTGGTATGCACAGCCGGGGGCCAACCTGAGCCGGCTGAAAGAGTGGATTTTTGACCCCAATAAGGTGATCGAAGAACCGCCCCTGGATATTCAGGCCATTGAAGATGAATTTACGGCGTGGCTTGAAGAGCGCGGTGCCATTATCAAAGACCCCATAGAGTTCGATGGCCAGAAGCATTATGTCGATACAGTGGACGGTAAAGCTGGTTCAAGAAAGGGGGTGTATGCCGCTTTCCTGGATGGCCGGCCTGCAGGGTGGTACAGGGACTATAAGAACGGTGGTGAAATTCAGAAATGGGTATCTACCGGCGCAGCCCCTAACCCTGAACAAATGGCCATGCTCCGTGCTGATGCTGCGGCAAGGCGTGAACAAAGAGCTGCAGCGCAAGCGGATAAGTTTGATCAGACCGCTAACCGGTTGATGGAAGAATATAACCGGCTTCCGGATGCCACGGGAGATCTGGCATACCTGAAAAACAAACAGGTCATTGCCGCTAACGGCCTTAAAGCTGATGAGCGGGGCAACGTTGTGATCCCCCTGTTTAATGCTGATGGCGAGTTCAGGACCCTTGAGCGCATCTGGTCCGACGGTAGTAAACACCTTGAAAAAGACGGCCAGGCATGGGGGAGTTTTTTCGTTGTGGGTGGCCAACTGAAGGATGGTGACAACCTGCTTTATGCCGAGGGATATGCGACAGCAGCCAGTATCAGCGAAGCCATCAATCAGCCTGTGATCATGACGGTTAATGCCGGCAACATGGTGGAAGTTGCTGGCCGCCTGAAAGACGCCTTTCCAAACAGCACTCATTACTTCCTTGCTGACAATGACATTTATAAAGACGAGAACGTTGGACTAGAAAAAGCGACAGAAGCTGCAGAGCTGACTGCCGGCCATGTTCTGGTCCCTGCCTTTAGCAACCCGAAAGAAGGGCTTACAGACTACAACGATTTGCATGTCTCTGAAGGGCTGGAGCAAGTCAGATTGCAGGTAGAAGGAGCCATTAATCAAATAAACAGGGTAGACACTATGCCGACTGATAACCCGAACATTACTGACGTTAATCACAGCTCGACTGACAGCGCTGCCGTTGCAGCCCCTGAAAATGCCGCGCCGGTGGCCAGCGCCCCTGCAGCTGCTGAACCGGTGGAAGCCGCGCCGGTGGCCAGCGCCCCTGCAGCTGCCGAACCGGAGGAAGCCGCGCCGGTGGCCAGCGCTCCCGCAGCTGCCGAACCGGAGGAAACCGCACCGGTGGCCAGCGCCCCCGCAGCTGCCGAACCGGAGGAAACCGCACCGGTGGCCAGCGCCCCCGCAGCTGCCGAACCGGAGGAAACCGCGCCGGTGGCCAGCGCCCCCGCAGCTGCCGAACCGGAGGAAACCGCGCCGGTGGCCAGCGCCCCTGCAGCTGCTGAACCGGAATACGCCGCACCAACAGATCGAGACGGTGATGATGAAAAGAGTAATAGCGCCAGTGATCTTGAGGCGTATGCCGCTATGATGGCCTTTGGCGGTGAAACAACTGACACCGCTCAGCAAAAGCCTGAAGGGATAGCGCCCAGCGAACCTGTAGCTAATACCGCCCCGGCTGAAAATGAAACCGAGGAGAAGAAGAAAAAAACAAACGAAGAACTGGAAAACGGCATACGCTGGGCAACCAACGATAATGCAGAAACGCCCCCAAAAGAACGTATAGACCTGGAAGGGTTAATTGCCCGGTTTGGGTACAGAGCAGAGAAAGACTATACGGCGTATACGCTTGATGGGCAGGATGCGTTTTACGATTACGGCTCACATCTGCGTATGGCTACCCCTGAAGCCAGCCAGAGTGACGAGATGATCCTGGCGGCCGTTCTTACCGCGGATAAGCAACATCATCGTGGTATTGAAATCACCGGCAGTGACGAATTTAAAGAGCGAGTGTTTAACCTTATCAGTGAATACAACATTGAGGTGAAACTGACTAACCCAGAACAAAGGGTTAAATTGCTCGAACTCAAAAAAGCAAATGAAACAGCAAAAGAAACGGCAAAAGAAAATGTTGCTGATTCAAAAGCGAATAAGCAGGAAGGGGTAAACGAAAAGGCAAATTCATCAGTTCAGCAAAATGGAATGCGCTGGGAAGAATCGGCCTCTGTACAACCGAAGAAGCAGAATGCATCTGATACTCAAAAGGAAGATAAAGCTGCGGGTGAATCCTGGGAGAAAGGCGTTATCGTCGCGCATGGACGTGCTAAGTATGAGTGGAAAGATGATGAATCCATGAACTACTTTGTCACCCTCAAAAATGAACATGGAGAGAAGACACTCTGGGGGAAAGACCTTGAGAGAGCGGTTAAAGATGCTGGTGTAGACACCGAACGTCTTGTTACGGTCAGAAAGCTGGGATTTGTGGATGTTGAGGTGAATGCACCTGTCCGTGATGAAAGCAACAAGATCGTTCGTTATGAAACTATCCAGACCAAACGTAATGAGTGGGAAGTAAAACCTGTATACCCACAGCCAACAGCAGGGAATGAACAGGCCTATAAGCCTTCTGAACTGGTTCCGTATGATGCTGCAACCTTCCAGAAGCTCCGCACAACAATTCAGCAGATTACCGGTGTTGATCTCAGCCGTGAGGCCGTGCCTGAAAAAGAACTGTATTGGTTCCTGCCGAATGGTAAGCCAGCTCCTGAAAGCATGACAAAACCCACAGGCTATAAACTCCCTCAAGAGTCAAAAACCGCGGGTACACCTTTGCTGGTCGCACCGCATAAAAAAGGCGAACGACCTGATTATTACCTTGTTGAGTCTCGTAAAGGATTCATGCAGGGGATCGCAAAGGATAAGGAATCTGGCGAGTACCATAGCGTAATTGGTAAAGTGAACAAGCGTATTGATAAAGATGGAAACTGGAAAACGTATATGACACTTTCAGCAATCAATAAAAATTCTGAAAGTGGAATTGTTTTGCACGGATACGGCCATGTTGATCAGGGAGGTAAAAACCTGCTTTACAAAAACACAATTGCAAATGAAAAACAGCCTCAGCATTTACAACCGGCCTCAGATGAGGTAAAAAACAAAACAGTAATGAAGCAGCTTTTTCATCCTTCTAATGCTGCAAAAAGAAAAGATGATGAAAGGAGAGAACAGACTCATGCACCAGTCGCAAAGTCAGCGCCTCGGCCATAAAACAAAAACCCTACTCGTAGCAGTAGGGTTTTCCTGCATTTCTGTGAGCTCATTTGCAGCCACACAGACCTGTGCAGCATACGAACTGGCAAAAGCTGGTGCTGATGCTGCCTATAAACAGGAGGTTGAACGGATTAACAACGCCGCTAAAAGTGAATCCAGTACATCTGATTCTCTCGGACAGTGCCTGGGGTCGCTATCGGTATCACTAAAAATCCCTCAGTTTCCGTCTATCAGCGACATCATTGATAAGGTGAAGGATGAGGTATGCAATACGGTTAAATCGAAGATTAATGAGAAGTGGGGGAGCCTGACTAATACGACGCTGGACCCGTGGTCAACGATTTCATCCCGACTGCCAGATACGTCAGGTATCCTGCCCAACGCATCTTCTAAGAATGTGCAATTAAACAATCCGGCAGCTGCGAGTGGAAGTGGTGAGGATGCAAACAGTGATGCATTCCCGTTCCATTTGTAACTACCGGAAGAGTCCTTTCGGGATTTTATCGAATAGCTTGCCGGTTCGTATTTCAACGCGGCGGTGTTCCGCCGCGGTTAGTAAACGCATAAATTCTGTGGCAGGTAGAACATCACGTTTTGAGTCTACATACGTATCAAGCGAATCTTCATTCATGAAACGTCTGACAGTATGCAGCCAGTCTTCAGCTGATTTCATATTTTTTGAGCTCATCGTCGCTCATCTCGGCAAACGCTGCAGGTCGGCGACCTTTTCCTGTCCAGGTTATGGACTTTCCATCAACTTCGATCCGGTACTTCACTTTTCCAAAAGTGGATTTACTTTTCGTGGACGGACCAAAGAGATTTTCGAAGATCTGGAGAGCTTCATCAGCCGTAATATTGTGTTCTTCCATGAACCGCTTTGTGGCTGCGGCTTTCTCTTCAGTGGCCTTCTGTTCTTCCTTAAATTTCTCGATCATTCCCTGTGCAATGTCGGACCACATATTAATGAGTTGCTCAAGGTTTTCTGGCGGAATTTTGCGCAAAACGGCGGTGGCTTTTCGTCGTTCGCACATGATAACTGCACAGGATTCGTAATCATTATGTTCGCTCATGTATACCTCATTGTTCATTAACGATCTGCGTGATTTTCTAACACAAACTTTTGAAAAGAGAAACTCTATGAAAACACAAAATGGTGAAAATATTATGGATCAAACTGACTCGGATCAAAACTCAGTCGTTGATGATGACAGCAACGCCCTTGCTCCAGCTCTTGCTGAAGAGAGTAACCGAACGGTGCAAGAAATCGTATCGAAACATGGTTTAAAAGTAATTTTGATTCAGACGCTAATCATATTAGTCGCAATCATTATCATCGGTCTTCAGGGTTACTGGCTTCACCAGAAAAAAACCAAATATATTGCAACGAATGGGGGCATGATCACGGAAGTACACCCAACCGATGAACCGGCTTACACAGCGGAAGAGGTGATGGACTTTGCCAACCGTACAATGATCAAATCGCTTTCGCTGAACTTTGTGAATTACGAAAACCAATTAACCAGCGTCCGTGGCGATTTTAGCGCTGAGGGGTACGTTAGTTTCCGTAAAGCGCTGACCGATAGTGGACTGCTGAAAGATATCAGTGAAAAACGTCTGAACGTAAAACTTTCCACAACACCAGGAACCCTGATCACGGAAGGTCTTATCCGTGGCACCAAAACCTATGCCTGGCAATACCGTATTCCGGTGACTGTTCAGCTTGTTGGTCAGGCTCAGGACTACAGACCACAACCTTACGATTTGATGGTTCAGGTACGCCGCGTCAAAGAAGACGAAGATCCACGGGGTATTCAAGTAGCGCAGGCCATTCTCAAACCCCGGAACTACTGAGGTCAATCATGAAGATTAAACTGTTAACTGTACTTATGGCCGCACTGTTTTCGGCAAATTCTGTATCTGCAGCTGATGCACCGACTGGTAATGGAGCGCCGCAGCAAACGGCGCCAGCTGTGCCTGGTGGTGATATTGCTCAATGGCAGCAGGCCAGTTCCGGGTTGCCCGTAAATCAGCAGTCACAGGTGCAACAGCCACCACAGCAAACAGCACAGGAACAAGGTCAGCAGCAGGCGCAAGGCCAACAACCACAGGCACAGCCCCAACAGCAGCCAACTACTGCACTGCCTCCTGCACCCATGCCGCAGATTCCTCCACCACAGCAGCAGGTTACTCATGTTAATCCGCAGACACTGGAAGAGTTACCTGCACCTGTTCTGCAGCAGATCCAGCCTATTACCCCTGGTCAGGTGCGGTCTGCCCGCAGCGCAATGGAAGATATGAGCGCGGCGGCCAAAACCTCACCATTAACGCCGATCCCACGAATTTCAAGCCAGACGGTATCACTGTCAGCTGGTGCATCCATTCCGCAGGTACGGGTATTTCCAAACCAGGCAACGACAGTGACGTTTTCAGATGCAACCGGACACCCCTGGGTATTAGGTGCCCCTCCATATAATTCGAGTCCCTGTGCTTCTGGTGGTGAACTGTGTGTTGGCT
This sequence comes from Phytobacter ursingii, assembly GCF_001022135.1. Classification (GTDB taxonomy): domain Bacteria; phylum Pseudomonadota; class Gammaproteobacteria; order Enterobacterales; family Enterobacteriaceae; genus Phytobacter; species Phytobacter ursingii. The sequence goes on from NZ_CP011599.1 coordinate 20,069, forward strand.
ATATTCCAGGATCGGCGGTATTCACAATCCAGCCTACCAATGCCTATGCCAGCGGGAACATCACAGTGCTTCTGAAGGGGCTGGCCACGCCGGTCATTATTAACGTGAAGGGGGCAGAACCCTCCGTTAAATCAAAAACCGTTGATGTTGATTATCGTCTGGATCTCCGTATCCCGAAGCGCAGTCCTGACACACCGGTTTATACCGCTACGCCTGAGAAAAAAATCTCACTGTATGACAAGCAGCTGCAGAGCGTGCTCGATGGCATCCCGCCTGAAGATGCTCAGCGGTTGAAACTTAAAAACGCGCCAGGGAGTACCAAAGTCTGGCAGATCGGTGATGAGCTCTACGTCAGAAGTAACATGCAGCTGCAGGATGAGTTTGAAAAAACGCTTTCCGCTATCGATGGCACACATGTTTACGTGCTGCCGGCAACACCAGTGCTGACTTTTTCTGTTAATGGTCAGGCGCGTGACGTTGAAGTTGAGCTGAATTAAGGGGAACGACGATGGCTACAGATAAAGGTAAAGAAACCAGAAAAATGATGCTCTACGTCGGTGGTGCTGCTGCAGTGGTGGCGCTTCTGGGAGGGTACTGGTTGTTTGGCTCATCAGATGAGCCGGCAACGGGAGGGTCGCAGGTGAAAGCCCAGGGGCTGGAAGGGAAAACTGGCAGGGAAAAAGCTAATGATCCCCAATACAACAAGCTGCTGAATGAGTGGAATGCTGATAATTCAGAGAAAGCGGCGCTCACGGGGGATAGCTTCATATCCACGTTGTCAGCCAGTAACCCGGTGGCCGTTGATTACGGCACCAAAGCACCACCACCAAAATATTCGTGGGAATCGTCAGCAAAACCGTCGGGCGATAACAGTAAGGCTAATGATGCTGAGCAGAAAGAGCGTGAGCGTCAGGCTAAAGCGGTGGCTACGTTACTGCAGAAAATAGACCAGGCCAGAACACCGGTTGTCACGGGTGTTGCACTTGCAACCTCTCTGGGAGCTGAGGGAAATGACAAGAACGGCGGGACTTTCTCAGGGTGGACCGATTCGGTCTATCCGCAGAACAAAAAGCCGGATGCTGAAAAACAACAGGGGGCGAAGAATAAGGTCAAAGATAAAGGAGCCCGACTTGTATCGGCTTACACGCTTGTGCCGGCAGTAATGGATACGGCGATGGACAGTGACGATCAGAACAGTATTGCTATTGCCCATGTTCCAACTGGAGCGCAGGCCGGCGCCAAATTCTATTCTGGCCAAAACCGTCTTGCCGGCGATGGTATTCGAATTCACTTCACCGGCATGGAGCTGAACGGAGTGCAGTGTAAGGTCGATGCGTATGGCGTGGCTTCCGACTCGTTGCGCGCGGCCGTTTCCTCAAATGTAAATAACCGCTGGTTCAGCCGTATTATTCTGCCGGCTGTCGCTAACGGATTAGGCCGAACTGGTCAGCTGTATGCGGACAGCAATTCGCAGATGATTATCACTGACGGCGGGAACGCATATCGTTCAACTGGTACACCTGATGGCAAAGCGGTTGCCGGTACCATTATTGGCGGGATGGGTGAGCAGGCAGGGCGTGTCCTGGCCGACGATGCAGCCCGCCTGCCGGTGAAGCAGGTTACGGTTGATCGTAACCAACTCATAGGCATCCAGTTTGTCGCGCCGGTGTATGAAAGCGACTGTGGCGAGAATATGGAAAATGCTTCTGCAGAGCAGGCGCAGCAGCAAGCAACTCCGACACTTTCTAGTGTGCAACCTCAGCAGATGCCTCAGCCTCCGGCTCCTAATTACCCTCAGCAAAACTTTCCAAGCTACCCCGGCTACGGGTATGGCTCCAGTAACCCGTATTACCGTTAAGGAGATTGATAATGAATCTGTTTGAAGATGACAATAAAAACGAAGCAGCTCCTGCCCAGGAACCGGTGTCTGCTAAGCCTGCTGAAAAGCCAAAACCGACAGTGACGCCAGCAGCAAAAGCGAGCAAAAAGCCGCTTAATATCAGTGACTATGCATGGATTGGTGGTATCGCTGTCATCGCTATCCTGCTTTTAGTCTGGTTGTTTGGGGGCTCCGATAGTGATACTGCGCCAGCGACGGGGAATGGGGCGATCCAGTCTTCAGCGCAACGTCCGCGCGTACAGTCTGCCCCTGCCGGGCAGGATTCTGGTGACTTCCGCGAGCAGATTTCCGGGATTCTGCTGCAGCAAAAGGAACGGCTGGACGCGATAGAATCAACTTCTAAAAATGGAATGATGATCCTTTCCAGTCAGTTACAAAGCGCTAATGAACAAATTAAAAATCTGAACAATCAGGTTCAGGAACTGAAAATGAAAGCCGCTGGTTATGGGCCCTCATTTGGTAATCAGAGTGGAACAATTTCCGGTTCAACGTCACAGGCATTACCTTTGTTGAGAGGTTTTTCAATTAATGATTTATCTGGCGATCTTGCTTGGGTAAAATACAAAAACCAGACGTATGCTGTGAAGGTCGGAAGTCAACTTGGCGGAGTCACCATTACGGGTATCGATACTGAAAATAGAATCGTTACAACAAGTAAAGGCCTAATCCGCTAATCAGGACCTAAAAAGGCGAAACTATGGATTTAGAATCGGTATTAATTCAGGTTGCTAACGGTGGTCAGGAACCGCTGACAAGGCTAATCATAGGTGTCGCTGCAATCGTTGGGATCATTGGTGTTATTGGATATCTGATGAGCCTGCGGAAGCAGGCCAGGCATTCTACCAAAGGTGTTGAAGTTGGCAGAATTTTTGCCGGGATCATCTTCTGTGTATGCCTCATCACGCTGAAAGCACAGATGAACTCAGGCGGTGCCACTTTAGGATTTGGCGATGTCAGTTTCGGACCCGTCAGTTATGCGAGCGAATCTACGTTTGGCATGGGAGCCGCAGCAGTCAACGCAGTGCTGGGGATTGTTAGAATTCTCGGTGCATACTTTTTTTACAGGGGTATTAAGGGGTTGAAAGACTCTTACCTTGAGGGCCATACGGAGCTGTCAGCTTCGGGCACGAGAGGGGCATCCATTGTGAAAATTGTATGTGGACTACTTCTGATGTTCGATACACAAACGCTCGATGCGTTGCAGAGCACATTAAACATTCACTGGTAATCAAAAAGGATACTTTATGAAAATTGTTAAATTTATCAAAGACAAGGCGTTATCTGCATCCATCGCAGCGTATCAGCTGCGCGGAACGGTAGCAAAATCGTTAGTGGTATTGCCCCTGGCATTACTGAGCAAAGAGGCTGCAGCTGAAACGACTGTCTGGGAAAAGATCAATACCTTCACGGAAGGTATGGCCAGTACCCAGCCTGGTCTGATTACCGCTGGTAAAGTGGTTGGTGTTGTGTGCTTCATCGTAGGTCTTGTAGCTCTGTGGCTCAAAAACAAACGCGGGAAAGATATCAGTGGCGGCTTCATCTTTTGGTCAATGGTTGTTGGAGCCTGTCTGGTCGGCCTGACCGCATGGATCTCTTCTGTTGGTTCAACCGTTGGCGTTGACGCAACCCTGTAATGTCCTTTCGGCCCCGCCTTGCGGGGCCAATACCGGAGTTCCCCCATGAAAGATTTTAAGCTCACCAGGAATGAACAACCTGCCAGATGCCATGTGTGCGGGATAAAGAGCAAAGATGTTTTCTCCCTCGCAGAAGATGGACAGAAAGAGAGAATGCTTTGCTCTGTATGCCTGTCGCTCGAACACCCGGAGAAAATGAAACTAGAGACTCAAACCGGACTTTTGCTGAAGAGAAATACAAACCGAAAACTCTACAGCCTGTTGTTTCGTTCAATTGCAAAAGCGGAAAAGTCAACGGACGATTCTTACCGTGAAAAGGCACAGAAACTTAAACAGATATTGCTCAGCACAACTGACGTAGTTCTAAACGAAACCGGCAGTGATGATGGATACGATTTACTGCACCTGATAAAAAAACACCATCAGTTACTTCCCATGAATTTTGACGATGAGTTTGTCACTTCTGTCGCAGAGTCAGACGAATTGCCGGATGTAAGTGACTGGAATGAAATTTACAAGGGTAAGAGAGGTTTTAAATGATTTCTTTCTTTGAGGATGTGATCGAAGGTATCTCACGCAATCTTACGTCAAATGACTCGTTAAAATACTGTGATTTGACAACGGTTGTAGGGCTTACGTCGCAGGATCGCGTTGAGCATCCTGAAATCAGGGCTCCGTACATTCTGACTACGAAGAACAACGATTTTCTTACCGTTATTGAGGTTCAGGGCGCTAAATCATCGTTTGACGAGAAGTCGTTTAATGACTTCATCATGCACCTTTCAAACTCGTTGTCGAATTCCTTTATTAACAGTGGCCATAAGCTGTCTGTGGTGTTTGAGCGCGACTTTACCAAGAACCAGGAAGAACTGAATAATGTTTATAAACCGCAGGTAGCAGCAATAGAGCGCCTGCAGATAGACATTAAAGACCTGATCGCCGATGACGCAAAAAAAATTGCTGCCCATTACAGCCGTGAACGCGCTTACATCGTGCTGTATACCTCGAAGGGGATGATTGCGAAGGATGAACTTAAAAACGAGCAGGCAAAAGCTGCCGGCGTTATGAAGGATATCCCGCAGACTCGCTTCAGTCAGAACCCAATCGAATTTCAGCTTGAAGGTTTGAAGATCACGCATGACGCGATGCTGTGGCGGCTGATTGGTATGCTTCAGGGGGATGATGAGTCGGGGATGGGGCTTCTGGTTGATGTCCTCGATGTCAAACACGCCGGCGCCATGATGCGTCAGATGCTGTTCCGGAACTCAACATCAGAAAACTGGTACCCTCGCACGCCGTTTGACCAAAATCTGCGAGTTTATGGCGCTCCACGGAAAGGCAATATCGACTCAGTGCTGCCGCCGCGGCTGAATATCCAGATCATGGAAGGGGAACTGGAAGAAGATGGTGGCCTGATTTACTGCGATGGCAAGTATTACGGCTCTGTTGCCCTTGAGTTGCCACCACTTCACCCTGTCAAATTTAAGCAGTTATTCAACGCGATTAACCGGAAAATCCCGTACCGGATAAAATATGACTTTATGGGCGGGGGCAAAAAAGCACTGTTCTGGCCATCAGTGATCATCTCTTTCCTTCGTTTCATTCCCTCACTCGGTACTATCGCGCGTGATATGGATTATGTCGGGGCCCAGAGCGAAACCGATCCAACGGCTATCATGGCCATCAACTTTGCCACCTGGGGTGACACTAAGGATGAAGCCAAACGCAACCTGGCGGCTTTAACTAAGGCGATTGAAGGCTGGGGTGTATCAGGTGTGTCCAAGACGTATGGTAATCCAGGTAGCGCACTGATTGCATCCGTTCCGGGGCTGACGACGGCCACACCTGGCTCATTGCATTATCCGCCGTTGAGTGAAGGCTTGCGGATGTTACCTTTTGAACGTCCGGCCAGCCCCTGGCATGGTAAAGGCAATATCAACTTCATCACGCTCGATGGCAAGCTGTTCCCTTATCAAATCGCCAGTCCCCTGCAGGAGAAATTTACCGATGTCATCACCGGTGTTCCTGGTTCCGGTAAAAGCGTGCTGGCCAACCGTCTTAACCTGAGCGCGATTTTCCGGGCAGATAAAAAATTGCCTTATCTGACCATCATTGATAAGGGATACAGTGCGAAAGGTATTGCCGACCTGATTTGGGCTGAATTGCCGGCGGATCTACGACACCTGGTTGCCAGTATCACCCTGAACAATGACGAATCGCACTGTATTAACATCTGCGATACGCAGTTAGGTTCAAGGTATCTGACGCAGTTTGAGGAAGTATTCTTAAAGCAGATGCTTAACGCATTCTGTATTGATCCGGCAATTGGCCAGCCGCCAGATGCAATGAGCGTTGGCCAAATCGTCAGTAAAGTTGTATCAAGAGTATACAAAGCAAAAGCTCATTCTGACGCAAATAAGTTTAAGTTTAACGATCCGGTTGTTAATGAAGCTCTGAAAGTATCTGGTCTGGATACAGAGCTCGGTGAAGACTGGTTTGAAAAAGCTACATGGTGGGAAGTCGTTGATAAGCTGTTTGCCAAAAAATATTTCCATGCAGCGACGGTTGCCCAGCGTTATGCTGTGCCGACCATTTACGATTTCATTAGCGAGCTACAAGAAGAAGGTTTTAGTAAGCAATATGCGGATGTAAAAGTCAATGGAAGTGAGCCTGTAGTAAACTTTGTTGCACGTTGTTTCCAGGCTGCCGCTGCTGACTATGCCATTTTCTCTGGGATCACGGTTTATGATTTCAGCCCAGAGACTCGTATTGCGATCCTGGATATGCAAAACGTGCTCGGTGACAGAACGACACCTGCAGGCAAGCTCAAATCCGGCATTATGTATCTCTTTGCGCGCCAGATGGCAGTGCGTAACTACTATCTGCCTCAGTCAGCAGAAACCTTCATTCCTGCTTTACCGGAGCAGTACAGGGCATATCACCAGGCGCGCATCAGGGAGCTTTCAGAAGAGGTTAAACATACCTTTTATGATGAGTGTCATAACTTTGCCGGCATCGACTTTATTCAAAATGCGCTGAATACCGCTGACCTTGAAGATCGTAAATTCAACGTCCGTACTGCGTTCTCGTCTCAGTATCTGAGCCATATGCCTTCGAGCGTGCTTAAAACCATGAACAGCCTGTTTATGATGCGCCTGACGGAAGGGGATGAAGAGTATCTGAAGCAATTAGAGATAAACATCCCGGCCGATATCCTGCGTCGTTTCAGACAGCTTCCGCAAGGGGTTTATCCGGACGGAAGTGGTACTGCATTTCTCGGTATTTTTAAAACGAAACGTGGTCTGATTTGCCATATTCTGAAAAACACATTAGGTCCAAAACTGCTTTGGGCACTGAACTCATCTGCAAAAGATAGGGCGCTCAGGGATGTGCTTTATGAAGAGCTGGGAACGAAACAAGCAAGGGAAGTATTAGCAAATAGATTCCCTATGGGAAGTGCATCAAGTATCATAGATGAAATGGTGGTCAATCAGGGTGGTGAGCGTGATTCAGAAGAAGAATCACAAACTATGGCGATGAAACTCGCTAAAGAAATCATTTCTGATGTGAGAAGGGGATTCAGATGATAAAAATCGGAAACGCAAAACGGTCAGTGATGGCCGTTTCAATTCTGGCCTTCAGCGTACAGTCAGCATTTGCCTATACGGTCAACGTTAACAGCAGCATTCCCATCTCAACGCAGGTTATGCCGGCGTTGAGCACAGCTAATGGCCTGTTAGGTAACATCCAGGCCACGCTGATTAACATTGGTACGGCAATCAGCCAGCAGGGCGATCGCCAGGCAGCATTAATGCAGCAGGTGGCTGAAACTAACCGACAGTTCGAAGTCGAGCAAAAACGTAATGACCGGCTGCTGCAGGCACAGGATAAGTACCGTGTTCCGGATGATATTTGTGCGCAGTCTATTGGCGGTGGTGCCGCGGGGGTATCCTCTGCGGCCGCTGGCGGTCAGCGAACGCTGGGAAGCGCCAGTTCTGCGAAAGATGTAAAGGCCATTTTTGAAGTGCCGGCACGCGCAACCGACGTGGACGCTTCTTCAACGGCCGAAGTTCACAGCCAGTATTGCGACAGTTCGGATTATGCTGCATTTGGCGGGACTTCATTCTGCCCAAGTGTATCTGACATGCCGCGGGCAGATACGTCGCTGAGCTCGTTGCTTTATGGCGCCGGCAAAGAAGGCAAGGCACCTGATCTGACGTTTACAGATGAGCAGACAGATGCGGCGCTGCGTTATATGAAAAATACCGCGTTGCGCAGTGCTGGTCGTCAGCTGAGTCGTGGGGAAGTTAAAGGCGCCAGCGGGCGAATTTACCTGGGCATGATTCAGCAATACCAGGCGCTCACCGACGCGGCCGCACAACCTCAGATGGAAATGATCGCCAACTCCAAACCGAACCCGGCCACTGATGCCGCGCTTGCAGATGCACGCAAAGTGCCGGAAGTCGAATCCTATTTCCAGGCGACGGCCAGTAACAGGGCGAAACAGCTTAACCGTATGTCTGCCAGAGAGTTTGAGGAATTCGAAGTAGGTCGCCGTTACAGCAACCCTGCTTACCAGGCGACGTTGACCAACAAGAACACCGAAGATTTGATGCGTGAGCAAATCAATATCGCCAATCTGAACAACTGGTTAGTGCTGAAAACCAAACAGCAGCTGGAGAAACAAAATGTGCTGCTTGGCCAGATCCTGGCGAACGACGCATATCAAACATACAAACCGATGCTGGCAGCACAGCTGGAGAGTGTGAACGCGGGAGTATCCAGAAAATGACCGACGAAAATAAAACAGGGGATAAAGACACAGCCAAATCAGGGAAATTAAAAAAAGGCCTTGATGTTGTAACAGGCGTCAATGACCTCCCGGAAGGGAAGGCTAAACGAACGATATATTATATTACAGGCATCAGCGATATATATTTTATTATCGCGTCAGTAAAGCAAACATTCAGCCTGCTCTTTCAGCGGGCTTCATTCGTTAAGAAGCAAATAAAAAACCTTGATGGCCCACCTGTTGATTCTGATGCAAATCAGCCGTTCGCCGAAGTTATGAAACGGAGCAATAGACCTATTTCAGAATTGTTGGATAAGGCCAGTTTATACAAGAAATACTGGCTTTGTTGTTTTTTTGCATTAGTCCTCATTCTGCTTTTTTTAACGTCTGGTTATGCCAGATTGCTTCTAAATGGCTCACCGAACATGAGCTTGTTAAGAGCAACTCTCACCTGTGGCGTCCTGTTTGCTGCGGGGATCTTTGCTTTCATTAAGGCTCTCACATGTGAGTTTATGGGGTGGCAGTTACGAAACCAGGCTCACTCTGATGCAGAGCAAGGTACGTTACGTTATTTCCTTAATGATGGGGGAGTGCGTAATACATTTAATTTTTCGCAGGCTGGTCAAGAGCGGGGGCCACATGAGTAAATTAAAAAGGTTGCTTCTATCTCTTTTCGTTGTGGCGTCGCCTTCATATTCAGCGGATTTGGGGATTGATGGCATAACTGAAGCGGCTAAACGTTCAGGTGACCTATCGCGTCAAATGTTACATACCGTATTTGGTGAGGTAGTTAATAATCCGTTTAGCCCTTCCGGCGATGGCTTGCTTAATAACGTTTTCTTCACTGTCAACGAAGTTATAGCGATTCTTGCCCTCGTCTATATGGGGATAATCAGCATTAAGAAACTTCACCAGGCAGGTCAGTTGGGAAGTTTTATTGAGGGTGATGGCAACAACGCATTCAAAATTGTTAAAACGACTTTTGGGTGGTTGTTGCTTGTACCTACCGTTGTCGGTTGGTCTGTGGCACAGCTGCTTTTTCTATGGTGCGGTTCAATCATTGGCGTAGGATCTGCCAATGTTATTGCAGACAAAACTGCTTCGGAATTAGCGAGTGGTAAAGCTGTCTATATAGCCCCTGTTATGCCAGAAATGGCGTCTGTTGCAAAAGGGATGTTTGAAACAAACCTTTGTGCTTTGGGTGTAAATCAGGGGATTGCTCAAATGGAGGCTTCTGGCCAACATTATGAGAATAACGCCAGAATGCAATACCAAACAGGTGATAGCACATATTCGATATCTGTAAACAACGGCTCAGCTGTATGTGGGACCGTTTCGCTGCCACAACGTCCAGCAGGATGGACTTCTATCTTCGCTAGCGGTTATGCGGATTCCGTCTACAGCGTTCAGCAACAAGCAACGGACACGTTGTGGGGAAAAATGAAGACTGCTGCAGAACAGTTTAATGCAGCATATATGGCAAAAATGCGTTCCGGGGACGGTGAGCTGCCAGATGTTGAAAGCGCGATCCAGACTGCTGCGCGTGATTATCAGCTTCAGGTTCAACATGCTGCTAATTCAGCAGCCGGTGACGACGAAATTGTTCAAAAAATGGAGTCGGATATCAAAGAGAAAGGGTGGCTATATCTTGGTGTGTACTATCACACATTAGCTACTGCGAATACCGAGATGAAAGATGTTGCTAACCTGAAGCCGGTAGTTTCAGGAATGAGTAACGATGGCGATATCGGCTCTATCGATTACTTTAAAGGCTTGTTCCAGGCTTACCATTCTCAGCTGAAAAATAGTAATTATACGCCGCCTCTTGGCACCGAATCTAACGCACTTGCAAGGAACATTGATCAAAAAAGCCTTGAAAATGCCGCCACAACTGGAGACGGAACGTCCCTTATTACAAAAATTTTCGACTTCAACGTTACAAACTGGCTTGCAACGAGTAACTACGGCACTGGTGATGGTTACAGTGACGTGACCAACCCTTTACTCAAAATGAAAGCTATCGGCGATTACACGTTAGGTGTAGCTGAGGTTGGACTCGCCAGTTGGACCGCTATCAATGTTGCAGTGAAGGTTTCAGAAGGGAAGAGTCTACCCGGTTTTGCTGCGGGAATGATGAACAAACTTACAGGGATTCGAGATGCTATTGCTGGCGTATTAGAATCGGTTTCGTTCTTGGTTTACCCGCTGTTTTATAGCCTCTTTGGTATCGGTCTTGCGCTATCTATCTGGCTGCCGTTTATACCGATGATTTATTGGTTTGTAGCTATGGCAGATTGGCTGGTTACGCTTATGACAGGTGTATTGGCGTCTTCCCTGTGGGCAGCTACCCATATCAACATTGGCCAGAGTAATGATGAGCGGAGTACATATGGTTATGTGTTCCTTATCGATGTAATGATTCGGCCGATGCTCATGGTAATGGGGTTTATTTTTGCTTCACTGGCCATCGTAGCTTTGGGAACGGCGTTAAACATGATGTTTAAATTCGCTATGGAACAGGTCCAGTCTGACTCTTTCACTGGCCTGCTGTCATCGATCGGATTTTTGATGTTATATGCAAGGCTTTGCACAGGTATGGTGGCTCGCGTATTTGCACTTCCTGCGAGGATGCCGAACTATGTTATAAACTGGATTGGACAGAAGATGAACGATTCAGTGTTGGGTGATATGCAGAACCATGTTCATGACATCTTTGCTGCGTTCGGTCGTGGAGCCAAAAATATGAACCGTAACAACCCTAAGCAATTTAATCCTGACGCAGGTGTAGATAAGAGCAAGGACGGCATCAAAGGAGCTTAAATATGAATGCGTTATCAAACACTGACTTTAAGAAAATTAGTAACAATGCGCGTCCTAAAAGGCTTGGATACTACGCATCATGGCTCTGGATGATGTTTGTATTCCTCTTTCTGTTCGTTAGCGCTTTCGTGTTTCTGAGCGGCTTATACTGGACGATTAGAGACGGTTCAATTCAGGAGCACTGGTTTAGTACAGTCGGTATCTTTGTGATCGATTCAGTGCTGATCTGGATGTTGAAAAAGGACTTCAGGAGCCGCAAGCTCTACCAGGTAACTGCTTCAATGAAAAACTCTGGTTTCTTTGAACCTCATAAGGACTGCGAGCACTATGACTTGGCCCGGAGGACTTACATAGGCTTTGACTTCAGTACTGGAATCATAGGAGTAGCATCCCTGTATGCCACATCCAGTATTAAACGTGAGCGGCTATTTTTTGAAGCCGAAACAGTCGAGTCATGGGAGTCAGTCGGCAGGGAGTTAATCATAAACCTGCGAAATACGGGGCTTACGACGATAACGATCACAGCTCCAAATATCAATAAAGCGTACAGGGATATGGAAATCATCTGCAGAACGCATAAAAATAGGGATGAAAACTATCAGCATCTGAAGAGTAAACTGACAGACGCTGGATGGTTCATAAACAGCAATTATTGAGTTTAACCCGCCGAATATGGCGGGTTTTTTGTGTATACTCAGGTGGTTATAGTCGTTTGTAGTCGGAGGGCTTGTGAGCAGAGTAGTTGAGCGGCAGGTGCATAAGAGTAACCTGGATAAGCAGAAGGATTACAGGAATCGCATCAGAGATACTCATGACCAGCTAAATCTTTATCTGCCCAAAGATGCAAAAAGAATGTTGATAGAGATCACAAAAGTAAAAAAGCTCACTCAGGCGGAGGTTATTGAATTTCTTGTGAAAAGTTATTACGACGGCTTAAAATTTGACGATTCTGAAGAGTGAGGTTACTCTGTAACTGCGGGATCGCAGGTATTGCCCCGCTTAGAAACGCATGATATGTTAAGCGGCGTTTACATAACCTTACGGGGTTATTACAGAATTTAGCACGGGAAGAGCGGCCCGGAGATGTACCGCTTAGGAGTGGCAGGAGCCACAAAAAGTAAAACCCCCTGATCCTATCTCAGAACTTTGGCCGGCTCAGAATAGAATCAGGGGGTACAAACTGCCCACTGGCAGAAAGGATTATAGCAAATGCGTACCCTATTGCAATACAGCCCGGCCAATATGTGCAGGGGCTGGTGAATCAAAAGAATCCATACCTACAGCTTTCTGACATTGAGTCAGTAGAAGGTCTTTCGCCGGAGTTCATCTCCTGGCTAGAAAGCCAATCCCCTAAAGAATCACCCCAGCAGCTGCCTTTAAATGAAGGTGCTGAACCAGCGCGCAAAACCCGCCGTCGTCGCGGTACGCACTCAACGGCGTGTCTCTGCCCGGAACCCAGCTGGTACCGACCGGACAACTTCAAAAAGCTCCCTGGCCAGCTTGGCCATGCCTACAACCGCCTTGTTCGCCGCGATCGTAAAACCGGCGCGTTAAGTCTGCGTATGCGGATCAGCCGCCACCCGTACTTCGTGCAGCTGCGTGAGCAGGCCGGCCGGAAGCGTGACTTCCGCCCGGAGCGGGAGAATCTGCTTGATGCCATCGTGCCGCTTATGGTCAGCACCGTTGACCGGGCAACCCATATAGACACTATCAACCTCAGCAAAATGGCGTGGCAGCTCAGCGAAAAAGACAGCGAAGGGAACGTGATCCGGAAGGTGACGGTTCCGCGGGTTTGCCGGCTGCTGCAGCACATGATGGAGTACGGGTTACTGGTGCTGCCTGAAGGTGTCACATGGGACCCGTTTAACCGCAAGTGGTTCCCCAAGCATGTCGTGCTGACGGAACGGCTCTGGAAGATAATCGGCGTTGATCTCGATAAACTGTATGCGGAGCAGGCCGAACAGGTCGCCGCTGAAGCGGCAGGATGGATAACCCGCGATGAGCATGGCCAGGCGGAAGAAATCTCTGTCAAAGCGGCGCGCCGGCGCTGGTATGAGAACATGATGCACGCCACGCTGGTTCGCCGGCGTGAAGCCGCCCTGAAGGGGAAGCGCGAGAAGAAGCTGAAAGCGCTGGCAGAAAAGCCCTTTGACGACCGTGTATATGCCATGTCCGTTCATCTGATGCGGACGCTGCCGAAAGACGAACTGCACGCGCTGTCGCCTGAACAGTTCACGCAGCGCGTATTCAGCCACCTTTATCAGCTCGATCTGGGGCTGGAGAGGGAAGCAGGCCCCCCTGCTTATCACTGATTTTATCCCCCTGTAATTTTCTAACCGCCGCCTGGCGGTTTTCGTGCTGGCCAGCCGGCGCGACCTGCTCAAATTTCCTCCAGTTTTAACGTGTGGCCATCGTGATTTTTTGACCTTCTGGCGCCGCCGGTGGATAACCGGCAGTGAAATCACCTCTATCCACAGTTATCCGCAAAGGAGGAAATAAAGTGACCTGCAATCGTGGTCAAAGCAAGCTGCAATACACTCTTAACTTCTTTAAAAAGATGTTTATTCAATAAAAGAGATCACTGTTATTCAGGCGCAATTTTCTGTGGATTATGGGAATATGCCTGGCCTTTCAGCGCCGCTACGCGGCACGACGGCCAGAATGGTCGCTATGCTCCCAGGTTAGCACCCGGCAAATGCCGGGCAGGGTGTCCAGCAGAAACCTCCAGGGCAGATTCTTCTTTGCCCCACCGTGCTTTTCCCCGCCGAGCCAACGGCTCGGCAGAAAAAAGCATGATGGATGATGTAACTAAGAACACCCCCGTAAGACGGCAGGGCTGCGACACGCACCCCTGACGTCAACGCTACTACCCACGCGGGCGGTGTGCCGCTAACGTCACACCGCCCGCTCGCAGTAGCCAGGGGGTAATGTGGCCACAGCGTCACCTGCAGGGCAGTCTGGCAGGTAAATCGCCTGCCATATCGTGCAATGCCTTTCAGGCAATCAACGCCAGTTTCAGCTGTGAGTTTTAAAATTAACAGGGAAAAGAGGATCGATTTAGCCGCGGTTATCCACGTCAGCCGCTCGCAGGCGCGTTAAACAGGGTGAAGACAGGGGAATGTTGCTCTTTTTGCAGTGAAGGGGTCAGTTTGGATATAGAGAATTATTGTACGGTAAGCCTGTTTTTTGAACAGACTTACCTATAGGGGGTCGTCTCAGAAAACGGAATCTATGGTCACTCCCGTTTTTGCAACACCGATTTTGACGACAAGTTGGCTTGCTTGAATCTATCCGGCGTCTGAATGGGATTTTATTCCCGCGCCTTGATGAGTTCCGCGCCTGATGAACCTCCAGAAAATATACGGCTTCAATGAGCCTTTCCGTTTTACAGGTTCCTCAACAGGCCGGTGGGCCGTTAGTATCATCAATATCAGTATTCGCAAAACCAGATCAGTAATTCTTTAAACCGGTGTATTTCTGCCGTTATGCTACATAAGTTTGCTGTCGTGCCGTTAGGGCCCAGGCTATTCTGGCCAGCTTGTTTGCCAGAGCACAAGTGACGACAAAGTTGCTTTTCCGGCACAGTAAATCCCTGACCCAATCGGCCAATTTGCCAGACTGGTGTTCCAGTTTTTGTATGAATACCCTGGCACATTGAACCAACAAAGTTCGGATCTTTTTATTACCTCGCTTACTAATTCCCAGCAATGTCGTCCTACCTCCCGTGCTGTACTGCCGAGGTACAAGCCCTGTTGCCGCCGCAAAGTCACGGCTGCTGGCGTACTGCTTCCCGTCGCCAATCTCAGTTGAAATAGTACTCGCTGTCAGTGTTCCGACGCAGGGAATGCTCAGCAAGCGCTGTCCAACCTCATCTTCGTCCAACTTTCGTTTCAACTGGGATTCCAAATCTTTAATCTGCTCAACAAGATAGTGATAATGCTGTTGTAATTTCAGCAATAACTGGCTGAGGTAAAGAGGCAAACTATTATCCTCAAGAATGGTACTCAGTCGACTAAGGGGTTTGAGGTCCAACCGTACGAAAACGTACGGTAAGAGGAAAATTATCGTCTGAAAAATCGATTAGTAGACAAGAAAGTCCGTTAAGTGCCAATTTTCGATTAAAAAGACACCGTTTTGATGGCGTTTTCCAATGTACATTATGTTTCGATATATCAGACAGTTACTTCACTAACGTACGTTTTCGTTCTATTGGCCTTCAGACCCCAATAACGACCCGGCCAAGATAAATCGCATGACGGCCTTTTTGGCCGGGGGTAGCATGACCGGACACTTTGCGTATACCCAAATTAACCGGAGGTGATGTGTTTGAAGGTACAGATTGGTTTGACTATCTGATTGTCGTTTTCAGAAGACGGCTGCACTGAACGTCAGAAGCCGACTGCACTATAGCAGCGGAGGGGTTGGATCCATCAGGCAACGACGGGCTGCTGCCGGCCATCAGCGGACGCAGGGAGGACTTTCCGCAACCGGCCGTTCGATGCGGCACCGATGGCCTTCGCGCAGGGGTAGTGAATCCGCCAGGATTGACTTGCGCTGCCCTACCTCTCACTAGTGAGGGGCGGCAGCGCATCAAGCGGTGAGCGCACTCCGGCACCGCCAACTTTCAGCACATGCGTGTAAATCATCGTCGTAGAGACGTCGGAATGGCCGAGCAGATCCTGCACGGTTCGAATGTCGTAACCGCTGCGGAGCAAGGCCGTCGCGAACGAGTGGCGGAGGGTGTGCGGTGTGGCGGGCTTCGTGATGCCTGCTTGTTCTACGGCACGTTTGAAGGCGCGCTGAAAGGTCTGGTCATACATGTGATGGCGACGCACGACACCGCTCCGTGGATCGGTCGAATGCGTGTGCTGCGCAAAAACCCAGAACCACGGCCAGGAATGCCCGGCGCGCGGATACTTCCGCTCAAGGGCGTCGGGAAGCGCAACGCCGCTGCGGCCCTCGGCCTGGTCCTTCAGCCACCATGCCCGTGCACGCGACAGCTGCTCGCGCAGGCTGGGTGCCAAGCTCTCGGGTAACATCAAGGCCCGATCCTTGGAGCCCTTGCCCTCCCGCACGATGATCGTGCCGTGATCGAAATCCAGATCCTTGACCCGCAGTTGCAAACCCTCACTGATCCGCATGCCCGTTCCATACAGAAGCTGGGCGAACAAACGATGCTCGCCTTCCAGAAAACCGAGGATGCGAACCACTTCATCCGGGGTCAGCACCACCGGCAAGCGCCGCGACGGCCGAGGTCTTCCGATCTCCTGAAGCCAGGGCAGATCCGTGCACAGCACCTTGCCGTAGAAGAACAGCAAGGCCGCCAATGCCTGACGATGCGTGGAGACCGAAACCTTGCGCTCGTTCGCCAGCCAGGACAGAAATGCCTCGACTTCGCTGCTGCCCAAGGTTGCCGGGTGACGCACACCGTGGAAACGGATGAAGGCACGAACCCAGTGGACATAAGCCTGTTCGGTTCGTAAACTGTAATGCAAGTAGCGTATGCGCTCACGCAACTGGTCCAGAACCTTGACCGAACGCAGCGGTGGTAACGGCGCAGTGGCGGTTTTCATGGCTTGTTATGACTGTTTTTTTGGGGTACAGTCTATGCCTCGGGCATCCAAGCAGCAAGCGCGTTACGCCGTGGGTCGATGTTTGATGTTATGGAGCAGCAACGATGTTACGCAGCAGGGCAGTCGCCCTAAAACAAAGTTAGGCCGCATGGACACAACGCAGGTCACATTGATACACAAAATTCTAGCTGCGGCAGATGAGCGAAATCTGCCGCTCTGGATCGGTGGGGGCTGGGCGATCGATGCACGGCTAGGGCGTGTAACACGCAAGCACGATGATATTGATCTGACGTTTCCCGGCGAGAGGCGCGGCGAGCTCGAGGCAATAGTTGAAATGCTCGGCGGGCGCGTCATGGAGGAGTTGGACTATGGATTCTTAGCGGAGATCGGGGATGAGTTACTTGACTGCGAACCTGCTTGGTGGGCAGACGAAGCGTATGAAATCGCGGAGGCTCCGCAGGGCTCGTGCCCAGAGGCGGCTGAGGGCGTCATCGCCGGGCGGCCAGTCCGTTGTAACAGCTGGGAGGCGATCATCTGGGATTACTTTTACTATGCCGATGAAGTACCACCAGTGGACTGGCCTACAAAGCACATAGAGTCCTACAGGCTCGCATGCACCTCACTCGGGGCGGAAAAGGTTGAGGTCTTGCGTGCCGCTTTCAGGTCGCGATATGCGGCCTAACAATTCGTCCAAGCCGACGCCGCTTCGCGGCGCGGCTTAACTCAGGTGTTGGGCATTAAGGAAAAGTTAATGGCAATCCGAATCTTCGCGATACTTTTCTCCATTTTTTCTCTTGCCACTTTCGCGCATGCGCAAGAAGGCACGCTAGAACGTTCTGACTGGAGGAAGTTTTTCAGCGAATTTCAAGCCAAAGGCACGATAGTTGTGGCAGACGAACGCCAAGCGGATCGTGCCATGTTGGTTTTTGATCCTGTGCGATCGAAGAAACGCTACTCGCCTGCATCGACATTCAAGATACCTCATACACTTTTTGCACTTGATGCAGGCGCTGTTCGTGATGAGTTCCAGATTTTTCGATGGGACGGCGTTAACAGGGGCTTTGCAGGCCACAATCAAGACCAAGATTTGCGATCAGCAATGCGGAATTCTACTGTTTGGGTGTATGAGCTATTTGCAAAGGAAATTGGTGATGACAAAGCTCGGCGCTATTTGAAGAAAATCGACTATGGCAACGCCGATCCTTCGACAAGTAATGGCGATTACTGGATAGAAGGCAGCCTTGCAATCTCGGCGCAGGAGCAAATTGCATTTCTCAGGAAGCTCTATCGTAACGAGCTGCCCTTTCGGGTAGAACATCAGCGCTTGGTCAAGGATCTCATGATTGTGGAAGCCGGTCGCAACTGGATACTGCGTGCAAAGACGGGCTGGGAAGGCCGTATGGGTTGGTGGGTAGGATGGGTTGAGTGGCCGACTGGCTCCGTATTCTTCGCACTGAATATTGATACGCCAAACAGAATGGATGATCTTTTCAAGAGGGAGGCAATCGTGCGGGCAATCCTTCGCTCTATTGAAGCGTTACCGCCCAACCCGGCAGTCAACTCGGACGCTGCGCGATAAAACCGCGCAGCGCCGGTTACTTCAACGTTAGATGCACTAAGCACATAATTGCTCACAGCCAAACTATCAGGTCAAGTCTGCTTTTATTATTTTTAAGCGTGCATAATAAGCCCTACACAAATTGGGAGATATATCATGAAAGGCTGGCTTTTTCTTGTTATCGCAATAGTTGGCGAAGTAATCGCAACATCCGCATTAAAATCTAGCGAGGGCTTTACTAAGCTTGCCCCTTCCGCCGTTGTCATAATCGGTTATGGCATCGCATTTTATTTTCTTTCTCTGGTTCTGAAATCCATCCCTGTCGGTGTTGCTTATGCAGTCTGGTCGGGACTCGGCGTCGTCATAATTACAGCCATTGCCTGGTTGCTTCATGGGCAAAAGCTTGATGCGTGGGGCTTTGTAGGTATGGGGCTCATAATTGCTGCCTTTTTGCTCGCCCGATCCCCATCGTGGAAGTCGCTGCGGAGGCCGACGCCATGGTGACGGTGTTCGGCATTCTGAATCTCACCGAGGACTCCTTCTTCGATGAGAGCCGGCGGCTAGACCCCGCCGGCGCTGTCACCGCGGCGATCGAAATGCTGCGAGTCGGATCAGACGTCGTGGATGTCGGACCGGCCGCCAGCCATCCGGACGCGAGGCCTGTATCGCCGGCCGATGAGATCAGACGTATTGCGCCGCTCTTAGACGCCCTGTCCGATCAGATGCACCGTGTTTCAATCGACAGCTTCCAACCGGAAACCCAGCGCTATGCGCTCAAGCGCGGCGTGGGCTACCTGAACGATATCCAAGGATTTCCTGACCCTGCGCTCTATCCCGATATTGCTGAGGCGGACTGCAGGCTGGTGGTTATGCACTCAGCGCAGCGGGATGGCATCGCCACCCGCACCGGTCACCTTCGACCCGAAGACGCGCTCGACGAGATTGTGCGGTTCTTCGAGGCGCGGGTTTCCGCCTTGCGACGGAGCGGGGTCGCTGCCGACCGGCTCATCCTCGATCCGGGGATGGGATTTTTCTTGAGCCCCGCACCGGAAACATCGCTGCACGTGCTGTCGAACCTTCAAAAGCTGAAGTCGGCGTTGGGGCTTCCGCTATTGGTCTCGGTGTCGCGGAAATCCTTCTTGGGCGCCACCGTTGGCCTTCCTGTAAAGGATCTGGGTCCAGCGAGCCTTGCGGCGGAACTTCACGCGATCGGCAATGGCGCTGACTACGTCCGCACCCACGCGCCTGGAGATCTGCGAAGCGCAATCACCTTCTCGGAAACCCTCGCGAAATTTCGCAGTCGCGACGCCAGAGACCGAGGGTTAGATCATGCCTAGCATTCACCTTCCGGCCGCCCGCTAGCGGACCCTGGTCAGGTTCCGCGAAGGTGGGCGCAGACATGCTGGGCTCGTCAGGATCAAACTGCACTATGAGGCGGCGGTTCATACCGCGCCAGGGGAGCGAATGGACAGCGAGGAGCCTCCGAACGTTCGGGTCGCCTGCTCGGGTGATATCGACGAGGTTGTGCGGCTGATGCACGACGCTGCGGCGTGGATGTCCGCCAAGGGAACGCCCGCCTGGGACGTCGCGCGGATCGACCGGACATTCGCGGAGACCTTCGTCCTGAGATCCGAGCTCCTAGTCGCGAGTTGCAGCGACGGCATCGTCGGCTGTTGCACCTTGTCGGCCGAGGATCCCGAGTTCTGGCCCGACGCCCTCAAGGGGGAGGCCGCATATCTGCACAAGCTCGCGGTGCGACGGACACATGCGGGCCGGGGTGTCAGCTCCGCGCTGATCGAGGCTTGCCGCCATGCCGCGCGAACGCAGGGGTGCGCCAAGCTGCGGCTCGACTGCCACCCGAACCTGCGTGGCCTATACGAGCGGCTCGGATTCACCCACGTCGACACTTTCAATCCCGGCTGGGATCCAACCTTCATCGCAGAACGCCTAGAACTCGAAATCTAACGTCCGTTCGGGCATCGAGGTCCATGTCGGGGTGGGACGGGCCCGTGGCTTCAAGATCACTTGCAGTCCGACCGCGATGTCTTGGTTGCGCGAGAGGTTGTCGATATCCTCCACTTCCATCATCAACCCTGGATAATGCCGCCGCCGTCATCGCCGCCGACGCCCGTGCCGGGCTTTTCGGGCCTGTCAGGCTTGCTCGGCCTTCAGCCTGCCTGGGCGAGATCTCCGGCGGACGGATTAACGGCGGAGCTTCGCCGCCTTTCGTGCGTGTGAAGGCCGAAGATAGTTCTCTCAAAAACATCCGTTTATGAGAGATACCAAATGTCATTTTCAGAAGACGACTGCACCAGTTGATTGGGCGTAATGGCTGTTGTGCAGCCAGCTCCTGACAGTTCAATATCAGAAGTGATCTGCACCAATCTCGACTATGCTCAATACTCGTGTGGGCTCTGTTGCAAAAATCGTGAAGCTTGAGCATGCTTGGCGGAGATTGGACGGACGGAACGATGACGGATTTCAAGTGGCGCCATTTCCAGGGTGATGTGATCCTGTGGGCGGTGCGCTGGTATTGTCGCTATCCGATCAGCTATCGCGACCTTGAGGAAATGCTGGCGGAACGCGGCATTTCGGTCGACCATACGACGATCTATCGCTGGGTCCAGTGCTACGCCCCGGAGATGGAGAAGCGGCTGCGCTGGTTCTGGCGGCGTGGCTTTGATCCGAGCTGGCGCCTGGATGAAACCTACGTCAAGGTGCGGGGCAAGTGGACCTACCTGTACCGGGCAGTCGACAAGCGGGGCGACACGATCGATTTCTACCTGTCGCCGACCCGCAGCGCCAAGGCAGCGAAGCGGTTCCTGGGCAAGGCCCTGCGAGGCCTGAAGCACTGGGAAAAGCCTGCCACGCTCAATACCGACAAAGCGCCGAGCTATGGTGCAGCGATCACCGAATTGAAGCGCGAAGGAAAGCTGGACCGGGAGACGGCCCACCGGCAGGTGAAGTATCTCAATAACGTGATCGAGGCCGATCACGGAAAGCTCAAGATACTGATCAAGCCGGTGCGCGGTTTCAAATCGATCCCCACGGCCTATGCCACGATCAAGGGATTCGAAGTCATGCGAGCCCTGCGCAAAGGACAGGCTCGCCCCTGGTGCCTGCAGCCCGGCATCAGGGGCGAGGTGCGCCTTGTGGAGAGAGCTTTTGGCATTGGGCCCTCGGCGCTGACGGAGGCCATGGGCATGCTCAACCACCATTTCGCAGCAGCCGCCTGATCGGCGCAGAGCGACAGCCTACCTCTGACTGCCGCCAATCTTTGCAACAGAGCCTCCGTCGCCATGCTCACCTCGCTTTGGTGCACACGAGTATTGAGCATAGTCGAGATTGGTGCAGATCACTTCTGATATTGAACTGTCAGGAGCTGGCTGCACAACAGCCATTACGCCCAATCAACTGGTGCAGTCGTCTTCTGAAAATGACACTGATGCTGGCGGCGATGCTGGTAGGCGGGGCCTATGGGGTGTTGCGGGCGCTCTGAATGTGGAAGAAATGACTCTTTGAAAGGAACGTATGGCGCTCTTCTATGGTTTGG
This sequence comes from Phytobacter ursingii, assembly GCF_001022135.1. Taxonomy (GTDB): domain Bacteria; phylum Pseudomonadota; class Gammaproteobacteria; order Enterobacterales; family Enterobacteriaceae; genus Phytobacter; species Phytobacter ursingii. The sequence goes on from NZ_CP011599.1 coordinate 41,899, forward strand.
CCTCGGGGTTTGTTGTCATTGGCGTGATATGGCTGATACGCAAGATGCTGCAGCAGAGCTATATCGACAGTCTCAAAGACATGCTTGCGCTAGTCGGCATGGTTTCTGGCTTGGCATGGGTGATGGTGCGAGTGCTTGATGCCCCGGAAGTCAGCACAGCTCAAGCAACAGCATTCTTGCAATCAACCCCTTGGGGGCTGGTTTGGGTAGTCGATTCGGTTTTGCTGGCAGTCCTGTTATTTGTTGCTCGCAAGTGGAAAGGCCAACATGCTGCCGATAACTGAACCCCTCTCAGAGCTTGAAAAAGTGCAGTGGCAATTGCTTTGTCGCCGCATGATGCTGGGAAACTTTCTGCTTGCTATTGGTGCGTTTGTCTCTGTGGCCGTCTATGTGCGGCTTGTGCCAGGCACGAATGAACCACTCATTCATGCATTGAGCGATACCCTGTTAAATGCGGCTCCAGCTGGGCTTGCAGGGCTCTTGTATGCCATTGGGTTGCTGATCTTTACCAGGCGAATAGCGGGCCGCTTCCATCGCTTCTATGTTGATGCCCTGTATTTCCGCGCAATAGGTAGCGCCATTGCCGGTGCTATCGCGGCGATTGGGCTTTATTTGCTGGCAAGGTAGGGGCTGCATGTCCGAACAACTGATTGGCCGATGGGGGCCATACGACCCCAAAACGCCCGAGGACAAGAAGAAAGCCCGCATACAGGCGCAGAAGCGCCGAGAGAGTCAGGCCATGCAGCAGGCCTGGCTAGACAAGCACAAGAGCTGCGCGAACGGCTGCGGCAAGCCTGTGGCCTTCTATACGGACTCGCCTTCTTTGTCACTCAAGCATGGCGGGTGCTGTTCCCTTGAATGTGAAGAGGCTTGGAAGGCCAACAACAACCAGCCCGCCGCCCCCCAGGGCGCGAAAAAAAGAACCATGGCCAAGCCCACGCAACCCATCCAGAAGATTGCCCGTGTTTACCTGCGCGTCAGCACAGAAGCCCAGGATTTAGAGCGGCAAGAGGCCATCGTTCTGCAGGCGAAGGCCAGCGGGTACTACGTGGCCGGGGTGTACCGCGAGAAGGCATCAGGAGCCCGCGCAGACAGGCCCGAGCTGCTGCGCATGATTGCTGACCTGCAGGCCGGTGAAGTAGTCATAGCCGAGCGCATCGACCGTATCAGCCGCTTGCCGCTGGTCGATGCTGAAAAGTTGGTCCATACCATTCAGGCCAAGGGCGCGCGCCTGGCCGTGCCTGGCGTGCTTGATTTATCCGAGGTGGCGACAGAGGCCCAGGGGACGGCCAAAATCGTTCTGGAGGCCATGCAAACCATGTTGCTGCGCATGGCGCTGCAGATCGCGCGAGAAGAGTACGAGACACGGCGAGAGAGGCAGGCCCAGGGCATAGAGTTGGCTAAGAGTGCTGGCCGTTACAAAGGCCGCAAACCCAACCAGGCGCAACATGCGCGGATTGTCGCCTTGCGCTTGGCGGGCTATAGCATCCAGAAGACCGCAGACATGACCGAAACCAGTACAGCCCAAGTCAAGCGGGTATGGGCCATGCACAAGAAGGCCGCAGCCTAATTCTTCACCGTCCTGGCAGCATCCAGAGGGGGAATGGTGACGAATCGACCTAGCGGCCGCGCCTTTTTGTCACCACGCACCTTTGTTGTACTGGTTCCATTTTTCGCAATCCGCTTGCTTGAAAGCAAAGCGTTTTTTCATCTTCTGTGGCACCGGAGAGCGTTTTTTTCAGCTTCCTTGGCATCCAGGCGCATCACAGGCCTGCACAGCGCCTAAAAAGACGCTCCAACGCTCTGATTTACCCACAAAAGGGGCTCAAACCAGCCGAACTTACCCCCAAAACAGGCGCTCAGGCTGTGCGTACCTTTGTTGTATCAGTTCCATTCTGTGGATAAGTACCCTCTCGGGGCGGTTCTGCCGTTGTTGTATTGGTTCTAAAACGCCCTTGTTTTGTTGTATTGGTTCCGGGGTTTTGTTGTATCAGTTCTGAAACCTTGTTGTATTGGTTCCGGGGTTTTGTTGTATCAGTTCCAGAAGGCAACGGCGAAAAGCGCATAAGCCGTTGAAAAACAAGAGAAAAATTCTCGCCGCGCGAAGGTGCTAACCGGTTTTTTAACTAGGTTTCTAACTGGTATTTAACCCCGCAAAAGTCGCCTATTTTTTAAGCACCGCGCCCCCCGCGCACGCTGCACCAAAAAATGCGGCCTTTGGCCGCGCCTTGGAGGCCTGCACAGCCCTACGGGCTGTTTGTCCTGGCGAATCAATCTAGTCCCCCAGAGGGGGACGAAAAGACCCCCTGAACAACCAATATCCAGCCCCCCATAGGGGGGCGACCGGCCCCCACGCCGCTTTCCGTCACCATCGGCTTAGGCCGATGGCTAGGAGCGTCGAACAATCAGGGGTCGCCTCAGAAAACGGAATCTATGGTCACTCCCGTTTTTGCAACACCGATTTTGACGACAAGTTGGCTTGCTTGAATCTATCCGGCGTCTGAATGGGATTTTATTCCCGCGCCTCGATGAGTTCCGCGCCTGATGAACCTCCAGAAAATATACGGCTTCAATGAGCCTTTCCGTTTTACAGGTTCCTCAACAGGCCGGTGGGCCGTTAGTATCATCAATATCAGTATTCGCAAAACCAGATGAATGATTGTTTAAACTGGTGTATTTCTGCCTTTATGCTTCGTAAGTTTGCTGTCGCGCCGTCAGTGCCCAGGCTATTCTGGCCAGCTTGTTTGCCAGAGCACAGGTGACGACAAAGTTGCTTTTCCGACACAACAACTCCCTGACCCAGTCGGCCAACTTGCCAGACTGGTGTTCCAGTTTTTGTATGAATACCCTGGCACACTGAACCAACAAAGTTCGGATCTTTTTGTTGCCCCGCTTGCTAATCCCTAACAATGTCGTCCGACCTCCCGTGCTGTACTGTCGGGGTACCAGCCCTGTTGCCGCCGCAAAGTCACGGCTGCTGGCGTACTGCTTCCCGTCGCCAATCTCAGTTGAAATAGTACTGGCAGTCAGCGTTCCAACGCAGGGAATACTCAGCAAGCGCTGTCCAACCTCATCTTCGTCCAACTTTCGTTTCAACTGAGATTCCAGATCTTTAATCTGCTCAACAAGATAGTGATAATGCTGTTGTAATTTCAGCAGTAACTGGCTGAGATAAAGAGGCAAACTACTGTCCTCAAGAAGGGTACTCAGTCGACTAATAACGGCAGCACCTCGCGGAACGCTGATACCAAATTCCAGCAGAAAAGCATGCATCTGATTAGTTGTTTTCACCTTATCCTGAACCAGGGATTCACGGACACGATGCAGAGCTCGCATTGCCTGCTGAGATTCGGTTCTGGGCTGCACGAAACGCATAGATGGACGTGATGCTGCTTCACAGATAGCTTCAGCATCAACGAAGTCATTTTTGTTGCTTTTAACGAATGGGCGGACAAATTGCGGTGATATCAGCTTTGGAAAATGCCCTAACTCTGCCAGCTTGCGTGCCATAAAGTGAGAACCGCCACAGGCTTCCATCGCGATGGTTGTTGCCGGGCATGTCGCCAGAAATTCGATTAGCTTTGGTCGGGTGAATTTTTTACGGTAAACGGCCTTCCCACGATGATCCTGACAATGAATATGGAAAGAGTTCTTACCCAGATCGATACCAATAAGCGCAATGTTTTCCATGATGGTTCTCCGAATGAAAGCCTGTCCTCAGCATAGTACTGGGAAGGAGGGAGTGACCATCTCATTAAATAAAGCACGCTAAGCCGGTTGCAGCGGTCGTAGCGGCCTGAACTTGCCCGCGCCGATCTTGGCGCTGCTGCGCCAGAGGTAATCGCCGGTGAGGTTGATGTGCTCCCAACCGAGCGGCGACAGGTACTGCAACAGCGCGTCATCAACGGCATGGCCGTTGCCACGCAGCGCGTGCGCAGCCCGTTCCAGATAGACCGTGTTCCACAACACGACGGCAGCCGTTACCAGATTGAGGCCGCTAGCCCGGTAGCGCTGCTGCTCGAAACTGCGGTCGCGGATTTCACCCAGGCGGTTGAAAAACACTGCCCTGGCCAGCGCATTGCGCGCCTCGCCCTTGTTCAGGCCGGCATGCACGCGGCGGCGCAGTTCCACGCTTTGCAGCCAGTCCAGGATGAACAGCGTGCGCTCGATGCGGCCCAGCTCGCGGAGCGCCACGGCCAGGCCGTTCTGGCGTGGGTAGCTGCCGAGCTTTCGGAGCATCAGGGAGGCCGTCACCGTGCCCTGCTTGATCGAGGTGGCCAGCCGCAGGATTTCGTCCCAATGGGCGCGGACGTGCTTGATGTTGAGCGTGCCGCCGATCATGGGTTTCAGCGCGTCATAGGCGGCGTCGCCCTTCGGGATGTAGAGCTTGGTGTCGCCCAGGTCGCGGATGCGCGGCGCGAAGCGGAAGCCCAGGAGGTGCATCAGGGCGAAGACGTGATCGGTGAAGCCCGCCGTGTCGGTGTAATGCTCCTCGATCCGCAAGTCGGACTCGTGGTACAGCAGGCCGTCGAGCACGTAGGTCGAATCGCGCACGCCGACGTTCACGACCTTGGTGTGAAATGGCGCGTACTGGTCAGAAATGTGGGTGTAGAACGTCCGCCCTGGGCTGCTCCCGTATTTCGGGTTGATGTGGCCGGTGCTCTCGGCCTTGCTGCCGGTGCGGAAGTTCTGGCCGTCCGACGATGAGGTGGTGCCGTCGCCCCAGTGCTCGGCGAAGGGATGGCGGAACTGTGCGTTGACCAGATCGGCCAGCGCCGCCCCGTAGGTTTCGTCGCGGATGTGCCAGGCTTGCAGCCAAGCCAGCTTGGCGTAGGTCGTGCCGGGGCAAGACTCCGCCATCTTGGTCAGGCCCAGGTTGATCGCGTCGGCGAGGATCGTGGTCAGCAACAGGTTCTTGTCTTTGGCCGGGTCGCCCGATTTCAGATGCGCGAAATGCCGAGTGAAGCCCGTCCATTCGTCCACCTCCAGCAGCAGTTCGGTGATCTTGACGTGCGGCAGGATCATTGCCGTCTGGTCGATCAGCGCTTGGGCGGTGTCGGGTACCGCCGCGTCGAGCGGCGTGATCTTCAAGCCTGACTCGGTGATGATGGCGTCCGGCAGCTCGTTGGCCGTCGCCATACGGTTGACGGTGGCAAGCTGTGTTTCCAGCAGCGTCAGCCGGTCGTTCAGGTACCGGTTGCAGTCGGTGGCCACGGCCAGCGGCAATTCGCTGGCCTGCTTGAGGCTGGCGAATTTCGCGGGCGGCACCAGGTAGTCCTCGAAGTCCTTGAACTGGCGCGACCCCTGCACCCAGATGTCGCCGGAACGCAACGCGTTCTTCATCTCCGACAGCGCGCACAGTTCGTAGTAGCGCCGGTCGATGCCGGTGTCGGTCATGACCAGCTTCTGCCAGCGCGGCTTGATGAACTCGGTCGGCGCGTCGGCGGGCACCTTGCGGGCGTTGTCGCTGTTCATGCCGCGCAGCACCTCGATGGCGTCGAGCACGTCCTTCGCGGCGGGAGCGGCCCGCAGCTTGAGCACGGCAAGGAATTCCGGCGCGTAGCGGCGCAGCGTGGCGTAGCTTTCGCCGATGCGGTGCAGGAAATCGAAGTCCTCGGGCTGCGCAAGCTTCTGCGCTTCGGTGACGCTCTCGGCGAAGGCATCCCAGGACATGACGGCCTCGATGGCGGCGAACGGATCGCGGCCCGCCTGCTTGGCCTCGATCAGCGCCTGGCCGATGCGGCCGAACAGCCGCACCTTGGCGTTGATCGCCTTGCCGGACGCCTGGAATTGCTGCTGATGCTTGTTCTTGGCGGCGTTGAACAGCTTGCCCAGGAGGCGGTCGTGCAGGTCGATGATTTCGTCGGTGACGGTGGCCATGCCCTCGATGGCAAGCGCCACCAGGGTGGCATAGCGTCGCTGCGCCTCGAACTTGGCCAGGTCGGCGGGCGTCATCTGGCCACCCTCACGGGCGATCTTGAGCAGGCGGTTCTGGTGCACCGACCGCTCGATGCCAGAAGGCAGGTCGAGCGCCTGCCACGCTTTGAGGCGTTCGATGTGTTCCAGCATGTGCCGCGAATTCGGTTTGACGGGCGATTGGCGCAGCCAGGCCAGCCAGGTCGTTTTGCCGTTGTCCCGACGCTTGAGCAGATCGTCGAGGCGGCGGCGATGCGCGTCCGACAGCGGTTCGGCCAAGGCATCGTAGATGCGCCGGTTGGCGCGGGTGATTGCTTCGGCGCTCGCCCGCTCGACGGCGTTGAGGGCAGGCAGAATGACCGACTGCTGCCGCAGGTGCTCGATCAAGGTGCTGGCCAGCACGATGCCCTTGTCGGTCTGCAAGGCCATCTCGGTCAGCAACTGGACGGCCTGCCGGTAGTGGCCCATGGTAAAGGGCTGGAAGCCGAACACCGTTTGCAGTTCGACCAGGTGCTCGCGCCGGGTCTGCTCCCGCTGCCCGTATTCGTCCCAGCTTTCGACGCTGACCTTGAGCTGGTCGGCGACCAGTTTCAACAAGGGCGGAAACGGCGGCTCATCGACGCCCAGGATGACACCAGGAAAGCGCAGGTAACAGAGCTGCACGGCGAAGCCCAGCCGGTTGGCCGGGCCGCGCCGCTGCCGGATGATGGAGAGGTCGGTTTCGCTGAACGTGTAGTGACGGATCAACTCATCCTTGGTGTCCGGCAACGCCAGCAGGCTTTCGCGCTCGGCGGCGGACAGGATTGAACGACGTGGCATATTTACTGATCCGTTCTCAAGTATTGATACAGGGTTTCGCGACTGATTCCGAATTCACGAGCCAGCTTGGTCTTTTGCTCGCCAGCCTCGACACGTTGGCGCAGTTCGGCAATACGCTCAGACGACAGGGATTTCTTCCTGCCACGGTAGGCCCCGCGCTGCTTGGCGAGCGCGATGCCCTCGCGCTGCCGCTCGCGGATCAAGGCGCGTTCGAACTCGGCGAACGCGCCCATTACCGACAGCATCAGGTTCGCCATCGGCGAGTCCTCGCCGGTGAAGGTCAAATGCTCCTTAAGGAACTCGATGCGTACGCCGCGCTGGGTGAGGCCCTGCACCAGGCGGCGCAGGTCGTCGAGGTTGCGCGCCAGACGATCCATGCTGTGCACCACGACCGTGTCGCCTTCGCGCACGAAGGCGAGCAGCCGTTCCAGTTCGGGCCGCCGTGTGTCCTTGCCCGACGCCTTGTCGGTGAACACTTTATCCACCTGGATCTGTTCGAGCTGCCGTTCTGGGTTCTGGTCGAAGCTGCTGACGCGGACGTAACCGATGCGCTGACCGTGCAAGGTATCCTCCTGAGGGAAATGTGTCAGGAAGAAATCTATGACCCTTGACGGCGTATGTCAATCAATTCGGAAGGCAACTCTATTCTGACGATTTAGCGCCGGATGGTCTGACGCCAAGTTAGGGTATGCCTCAATCTGACGGCTGCGAACCGCCAGGGACAGGCGCAATGTCAGATTCTGTCGCGGCCTTGGCGCGTGCCTGGAAGCGTTCATAGCAATCCAGCCCGCAGAAATGTTCGACGTATTCCGCGCCTTCCGGGGTGAAGGCGGCATCGAGCGGAATTTCTTTGCAGCATACGCAGCAGGTGGTGCAACTGGCAGTGTTCGGGGCGTTTGCGTTCATGGTGGTACTCCTCCAGATTGGTAGCGAAGCTCAAAGCTGCCCACTCTCGGCTGGCTGGGAAGCGGTCATGATCTTCCCTTGAAGGCCCGCAGCAGCCGCGTCACAGACAGGACAAACAAGCCGGTCAGCGTGAGGGCTGCAATACCCCAGTGCTCCCCGATGAACGCGCCGGCCGTCGTGCCGGCTAGCACAATGGCGAGAATCGGCAAATGGCAGGGACAGGTGAGCACGGCCAGCGCGCCCCACAAGTAGCCGGTGATCGGTTTGTGCGTCTCAGACGGCAAGTGCTCTGGGCTGTTCATGGCAGACTCTCCGCGTGCTGTGCCGGTTCGGTTGGCATGGCGGCCAGTTGCATTTCGAGGCTGGCCAGGGCCTCGCGCCGACGCTCGACGAGTTGCCGCAACACGGCAAGCTGCGCAGACGCACCGTCACCGTCCGCAGCATCCAGCGCCCGGCACAGCCGCGCCAGTGCGTCCAGGCCGATACCCGCTTCGAAGGCAGCCCGTACAAAGCGCAGCCGTTGCAACGCGGTGTCATCGAACAAGCCGTAGCCGCCCGTGGTGTACGCGACCGGCCGTAGCAATCCGCGCAGCAGGTAGTCGCGCACGATATGCACGCTCACCCCGGCATCAAGGGCCAGCCGGGACACTGTGTAGGCGCTCATTGAACACCTCCTTTTCCTCATCCGGCGCAGCACGAAAGCTGCTTCACGTCCTTGCTGAAGGTCTGCGCCGCGAGCTTCAGCCCTTCGACCATGGTCAGGTAGGGGAACAATTGGTCGGCCAGTTCCTGCACGGTCATACGGTTGCGAATGGCGAGCACCGCCGTCTGGATCAGTTCACCCGCTTCCGGGGCCACCGCTTGCACGCCGATGAGCCGTCCGCTACCTTCCTCGATGACCAGCTTGATGAAGCCGCGTGTGTCGAAGTTGGCAAGCGCACGCGGCACGTTATCCAGTGTTAGCAGGCGACTGTCGGTCTCGATCCCGTCGTGATGTGCTTCCGCCTCGCTGTAGCCCACGGTGGCGACCTGCGGGTCGGTGAACACCACGGCCGGCATTGCGGTCAGGTCCAGGGCCGCATCGCCGCCAGTCATGTTGATCGCCGCACGAGTGCCGGCCGCTGCCGCCACATAGACGAACTGCGGCTGGTCGGTGCAGTCGCCGGCCGCGTAGATGTTCGGGCTACTGGTGCGCATGCCCTTGTCGATGACGATGGCCCCCTGCGCATTGACGGCTACCCCCGCCGCTTCCAATGCCAGGCTGCGCGTGTTCGGTGTCCGGCCGGTGGCGACCAGCAGCTTGTCGGCGCGCAATTCACCGTGCGTGGTGGTCAGCACGAATTCACCGTCCATATGGGCGACCTGGCTGGCTTGCGTGTGCTCCAGCACCTCGATGCCCTCGGCACGGAAAGCGGCTGTCACCGCCTCGCCGATGGCCGGGTCTTCACGGAAGAACAAGGTATTGCGCGCCAGGGCCGTGACCTTGCTGCCCAGCCGGGCAAAGGCTTGCGCCAGCTCCAGCGCCACCACCGACGAGCCGATTACGGCAAGGCGTTCGGGAATGGTGTCGCTCGCCAGGGCCTCGGTGGAAGTCCAGTAGGGTGACTCTTTCAAGCCCGGAATCGGCGGGACCGCCGGGCTGGCACCCGTGGCGACCAGGCAGCGGTCGAACATCACGACGCGCTCGCCACCCTCGTTCAAACTAACGATAAGGCTCTGGTCGTCCTTGAAACGCGCTTCACCGTGCAGAACGGTGATGGCTGAATTGCCGTCCAGGATGCCTTCGTACTTGGCATGACGGAGTTCTTCGACACGGGCCTGCTGCTGGGCCAGCAGCCGCTCGCGCAAGATCGTCGGCGGTGTGGGTGGCATGCCGCCGTCGAATGGGCTTTCCCGGCGCAGATGGGCGATGTGGGCGGCGCGGATCATGATCTTGGACGGCACACAACCGACGTTGACGCAGGTGCCGCCGATGGTGCCGCGCTCAATCAGCGTGACCTGCGCGCCTTGCTCGACGGCCTTCAGTGCTGCCGCCATCGCGGCTCCACCGCTACCAATGACGACGACCTGCAACGGGCGTTCGTTGCCACTGGGCTTATCAGCGGCCCCTATCCAGCCGCGCATCTTGTCGAGCAGGCCGGCGCGGTTGTCCGTCGGTGGCGCATCGGCAAGCGTTGCCTCGTAGCCCAGTCCGGCCACGGCGGTAGTCAGCGCATCCGATGACGTGCCCGCCTCAATGGCGAGTTGCGCTGTGCCCTTCGGATAGGACACCAGCGCCGATTGCACGCCGGGCACTTTCTCCAAGGCTTCCTTGACGTGAGCCGCGCACGAGTCGCAGGTCATCCCGGTGATTTTCAGGGTGGTCATGTATTTTTCCTTTTCTGTGGTGGCTACGGCTGTTGCCGTCAGCCACGTTGTTCTGGCAATTCACAGCTGTCCGGCCCGCAGCGGCGATGTGCTGGCGAGATGAAATCCCAGACCGACACCCCAACCATCAAGGCCAGGCCGACATAGAGCAGTCCACCGCTCTGCCAGCCGTAAGCCCGCATTAAAAACACCGCTGCCAGCACCAAGATCGGGCCTATCGTGCCGAGCGCCGTGCGTCGCCACTGTCGATGATTGAGCCAAGCGATAGCATTGGCGAGTAACGCGATGCCGGCGAACATCGGCAGCAGGATGCCAATGAATAGCCCCTCGTACTGGCTCAAGAAGCCCAGTCCGATGGCCGCGCCAAAGCTGGCGATGGCAGGAAAACAGGCGGCGCAGCCCATCGCGGAAACGACGCTGCCGAGCGCGCCGGTTTTGCCAGCGATGCGCGTGATGAGTCCCATGTGTCGCTCCCGAGTTCGGTTAACGGATCAGCGTTTGAGGCTGGACGGATAGCCCGCGTCCTCGGTCGCCTTGGTCAACTTCTGGACGTTGGTCTTGGCATCGTCGAAGGTGACGACGGCCTGGCGCTTGTCGAAACTTACGTCGGTCTTGCTCACGCCCTCAACCTTGGAAAGCGCGTGCTTGACAGTGATCGGGCAAGAGGCGCAGGTCATGCCAGGCACGGACAGCGTGACGGTCTGGGTGGCGGCCCACACGGGGGCAACAACGGCAGCGAGGGCGAGGGCGGCAAACAGTTTTTTCATGATGAACTCCTGTGATTAATAGAAAAATGGCATGACGTAGGGAAATCCGAGCGAGACCAGGACCAGCGCGGCCACGATCCAGAAAATGAGCTTGTAAGTAGCTCGCACTTGGGGAATCGCGCAGACCTCACCCGGTTTGCAGGCTTGCGCCGGGCGGTAGATGCGCCGCCAGGCGAAAAACAGCGCGACCAGCGCTGCGCCGATGAAGATCGGGCGATAGGGTTCCAGCACCGTCAGGTTGCCGATCCATGCCCCGCTGAACCCCAAGGCGATCAAAACCAGCGGCCCCAGGCAGCAGGCCGACGCAAGAATGGCGGCCAGCCCACCGGCGAAGAGCGCGCCGCGCCCGTTTTGTGGTTCAGACTTTTGTGGTTCAGACATACGCTTGTCCTTTCAAATTTGGTTTGGATAGCTTAAGCTTACTTCCGTAGTTATGTACGGAGTCAAGCGATATGCAAATTAATTTTGAGAATCTGACCATTGGCGTTTTTGCCAAGGCGGCCGGGGTCAATGTGGAGACCATCCGGTTCTACCAGCGCAAGGGCCTGCTGCCGGAGCCAGACAAGCCCTATGGCAGCATTCGCCGCTATGGCGAGGCGGATGTAACACGAGTGCGGTTCGTGAAATCGGCCCAGCGGCTGGGCTTTAGCCTGGACGAAATCGCCGAGCTACTGCGGCTGGAGGATGGCACCCATTGCGAGGAAGCCAGCGGCCTGGCCGAGCACAAGCTCAAGGATGTGCGCGAGAAGATGGCCGACTTGGCACGCATGGAGGCCGTGCTGTCTGAACTGGTGTGCGCCTGCCATGCGCGGAAAGGGAACGTTTCCTGCCCGCTGATTGCGTCACTGCAAGACGGAACGAAGCTCGCTGCATCGGCGCGGGGGAGTCACGGGGTGACTACGCCTTAGCGTGCTTTATTTTCCGAATTCTGAGACGACCCCTGATAGAAACAGAAGCCACTGGAGCACCTCAAAAACACCATCATACACTAAATCAGTAAGTTGGCAGCATCACCGCCGCTGTTAACCCGTCAGGTTTTGGCATGATGCTGATGTAGTCGCGCTTCATCGTTTTCACGAAGCTCTCCGCCATTCCGTTGCTTTCCGGGCTACGTACCGCCGTATGTTTAGGCTCCAGTCCTACCATTCTGGCGAACTGACGCGTCTGATAAGAACGGTAGGCTGAACCGTTGTCTGTCAGCCACTCAACTGGGGATGTCGGCAGGCTGTTACCGAAGCGACGCTCCACGGCACCCAGCATGACGTCCTGCACGGTTTCACTGTCATATCCACCGGTACTTGCCGCCCAGTGAAGTGCCTCGCGATCGCAACAGTCCAGCGCGAACGTGACCCGCAGTTTTTCACCGTTATCACAGCTGAACTCGAAGCCGTCGGAGCACCACCGCTGGTTACTTTCTCCAACGGCCACTTTCCCTCTATGCGCCCGCTTCGAGGGCGGTATTGCCGGTTTACGCTCAAGCAGCAGCGCATTCTGACGCATGATGCGGTATACGCGTTTGGCATTGATCACCGCCATGTCGTCAGTTTCTGATTGTCTGCGCAGCAGTGCCCATACACGACGATAACCATAGGTGGGCAGATCGTCGATAACGGTATGGATACGAGCCAGCGCTTCAGTATCATCAGGCTTGCGCTTGCACCGACGATCCTGCCAGCCCTTCGACCGACGGGCCATGGCATGCAGTTGCGCACGTGAGACCCGGAGGCAACGACTGACAAGGCTTATTCGCCATCCTCCGGCAACAAGGGCACGTGCGCTATCCACTTTTTTTGTCGGCCATATTCAACGGCTTCTTTCAGCAGCTCGTTTTCCATGGTTTTTTTGCCCAGCAGGCGCTGTAACTCTTTAATTTGCTTCATTGCAGATGCCAGCTCCGACGCGGGTACAACCTGTTCACCCGCGGCAACCGCAGTGAGACTGCCTTCCTGATATTGCTTACGCCACAGGAACAGCTGACTGGCAGCAACGCCATGCTGACGGGCGACCAGCGACACGGTCATTCCGGGCTCAAAGCTCTGCTGAACAATGGCGATTTTTTCCTGAACGCTGCGCCGTCTGCGCTTCTCTGGACCTAGAACATCAATCATTCGGACTCCAACGACTAGTCTAAAACTAGTATTAAGACTATCACTAATTTAAGTGATACCAACTGTCTGGAGATTCATAGGGCCAGTCTATGGCGTCCTGAAGACCGGAACCGTTTTTAATGACGAAGACGGCTTTGTTGAATAAATCAGATTTCGGGTAAGTCTCCCCCGTAGCGGGTTGTGTTTTCAGGCAATACGCACGCTTTCAGGCATACCTGCTTTCGTCATTTTGTTCAGCGCTCGTACCAGGGCCATAGCCTCCGCAACCTGACCATCGTAGTCACGCAGCGTCAGTGAACCCCCGAACAGCTGTTTTACCCGGTACATCGCCGTTTCCGCTATCGAGCGACGGTTGTAATCTGTTGTCCATTTCCACCGCGCATTACTCCCGGTCATTCGCTGATTAGCCACTGCACGGTTACGGTCTGCATATTCACCGGGCCAGTAACCCGCACCTTTTCGGGGAGGGATAAGCGCGCTGATTTTCTTACGCCGCAGTTCATCGTGACAGAGCCGGGTGTCGTAAGCGCCGTCTGCCGATGCTGCCCTGATTTTTCTGTGAGTCTGCCGGATAAGACCCGGGAAGGCTTCTGAGTCCGTCACATTGTTCAGCGACAGGTCTGCACAGATGATTTCATGTGTGTTGCTGTCAACTGCCAGATGCAGCTTACGCCAGATACGGCGGCGTTCCTGGCCATGCTTTTTGACTTTCCACTCGCCTTCACCGAAGACCTTCAGCCCGGTGGAATCAATCACCAGATGCGCGATTTCACCCCGGGTGAACGTTTTGAAACTGACATTAACCGACTTTGCGCGCTTGCTGACACTGGTGTAATCCGGGCAGCGCAACGGAACATTCATCAGTGTAAAAATGGAATCAATAAAACCCTGTGCAGCCCGCAGGGTCAGCCTGAATACGCGTTTAATGACCAGCACAGTCGTGATGGCAAGGTCAGAATAGCGCTGAGGTCTGCCTCGTGATGAAGGCGTTGCCGACTCATACCAGGCCTGAATAGCTTCATCATCCAGCCAGAAAGTTATGGAGCCACGGTTGATGAGGGCTTTATTGTAGGTGGGCCAGTTGGTGATTTTGAACTTTTGCTTTGCCACGGAACGGTCTGCGTTGTCGGGAAGATGTGTGATCTGATCCTTCAACTCAGCAAAAGTTCGATTTATTCAACAAAGCCATTGTGAATCAGCAAAACGCCGGGTTATTCTTATTTGTCGCTTCTTTACTCGCCTTTATCGGCCCTCACTCAAGGATGTATTGTGGTTATGCGTTATTTTCGCCTGTGTATTATCTCCCTGTTAGCCACCCTGCCGCTGGCGGTACACGCCAGCCCGCAGCCGCTTGAGCAAATTAAACTAAGCGAAAGCCAGCTGTCGGGCAGCGTAGGCATGATAGAAATGGATCTGGCCAGCGGCCGCACGCTGACCGCCTGGCGCGCCGATGAACGCTTTCCCATGATGAGCACCTTTAAAGTAGTGCTCTGCGGCGCAGTGCTGGCGCGGGTGGATGCCGGTGACGAACAGCTGGAGCGAAAGATCCACTATCGCCAGCAGGATCTGGTGGACTACTCGCCGGTCAGCGAAAAACACCTTGCCGACGGCATGACGGTCGGCGAACTCTGTGCCGCCGCCATTACCATGAGCGATAACAGCGCCGCCAATCTGCTGCTGGCCACCGTCGGCGGCCCCGCAGGATTGACTGCCTTTTTGCGCCAGATCGGCGACAACGTCACCCGCCTTGACCGCTGGGAAACGGAACTGAATGAGGCGCTTCCCGGCGACGCCCGCGACACCACTACCCCGGCCAGCATGGCCGCGACCCTGCGCAAGCTGCTGACCAGCCAGCGTCTGAGCGCCCGTTCGCAACGGCAGCTGCTGCAGTGGATGGTGGACGATCGGGTCGCCGGACCGTTGATCCGCTCCGTGCTGCCGGCGGGCTGGTTTATCGCCGATAAGACCGGAGCTAGCGAACGGGGTGCGCGCGGGATTGTCGCCCTGCTTGGCCCGAATAACAAAGCAGAGCGGATTGTGGTGATTTATCTGCGGGATACGCCGGCGAGCATGGCCGAGCGAAATCAGCAAATCGCCGGGATCGGCGCGGCGCTGATCGAGCACTGGCAACGCTAACCCGGCGGTGGCCGCGCGCGTTATCCGGCTCGTAGCACCTCGCAGGCGTGCCGGGCGATATGACTGGCGGCGGCATCGGAGAGATGCCGGTCGGTAATGATGGTGGTGAACCGGGTCAAAGGTAACGCCATAAACGTGGCCACCTGATTGTATTTCGAACTGTCGCACAGCAGGATGCTTCTCGCGCTGACCTGGCTGACGGTCTCCTTGACGGTAACCTTGTTCTCATCAGGGGTGAATATCCCGCGACTGTCCCAGCCGCTGGCGGAGATAAAGGCCGTATCGATAGCCAGGTGGCGTAACGTACGCGCCGCCGATTCGCCCACGCAGGAGCGGTTCTCCCGGCACAGAGTGCCGCCGGTGTGGATCACGCCGCACTGACTGGCATCGATCAGCAGCTGGGTTATCTCAAAATCATTGGTGACCACCTGGAGATCGTTCCGGTCGAGGATCGCCCGCGCCAGCGCCAGGGTGGTAGTCCCGGCATCCAGATAGATGCAACTGTTTTTAGCGATATGACTCGCCGCCAGCGCGCCGATCGCCTGTTTCTCCTCACTCTGCAGCGTGCTTTTCACCAGATGACTGGGTTCCGCGGCCAGCCGGCTGACGGCGCGTACGCCGCCCGAGACGCTGACCAGCAGCCCCTGCTCCTCCAGTTTACTGACGTCCCGACGGATGGTCATATGGGACACGCCGAGGATCTCCGTCAGCTCGTTAATGCTTACCGCCCCACGCTGCTCCACCAGGGCTAAAATACGCTGATGTCGTTCTATTGGAATCACCGCTCTCCCCTTACCATTTTTTCACACCAGGCGTCACCACCCAGGCTACGGCCCTGGCGACACCCGGTGTTGTTGGGGTCGGTTCCGGCTGAGGGCGAAATGACACCCTAAGCTTTCGGTTCCTTGGGCCAAAGATATTCGCCAGTCAGTAGAATGTGCGCCCAGCCCAATGGGGATATGTGGGGAAGAAATTCAGGGGGAACATCCAACCCTTCGTTCCGCCGCTCCGTGACGGCATGACCAAGATGGACGGTATTCCAGTAAATGATCACCGCAGTCAATAAATTGAGCCCAGCGATTCGGTAGTGCTGCCCCTCTGTCGTGCGATCGCGAATTTCCCCCTGCCTCCCGATACGGAGCGCATTTTTGAGCGCATGGTGGGCCTCTCCCTTGTTAAGACCGATCTGAGCACGCCGCTGCATGTCCGTATCCAGGATCCACTCAATAATGAAAAGGGTCCGTTCAATACGACCAACTTCACGAAGCGCAACTGCAAGGTTGTTTTGTCGTGGGTAAGAAGCGAGCTTGCGCAGGAGTTGGCTGGGCCTGATTTTGCCAGCGGTCATCGTCGCGGCACAACGGAAAATATCAGGCCAGTTCGCAACGATAAGATCCTCCCGGGCTTTTCCACCTACCAACTTGCGTAACTCCCTGGGGGTCGTATCGGGATTAAATACGTACAACCGCTTCGATGGCAGATCCCTGATTCGCAGAACGAGATTGTAGCCGAGCAGGCTACTGGCTCCGAACAAATGGTCGGTGAATCCTGCTGTATCGGCATACTGTTCGCGAACATGGCGACCGACCTCGTTCATCAGTAGTCCATCGAGAATATACGGTGCCTCGCTCACGGTCGCCGGGATCGACTGACAAGCGAATGGCGCGAACTGGTCGCTTACGTGAGTATACGCTTTGAGGCCGGGAACAGAACCATATTTGGCATTGACCATGTTCATGGCTTCGCCATGCCGCGCTGTCGGGAAAAACTGACCATCGCTCGATGCTGACGTGCCCATCCCCCAGACGCGTGACATCGGCAGTTTACCCTGCGCGGCCACCACAATTGCCAATGCCTGGTTCATGGCTTCGCTTTCAACATGCCAGCGGGCAAGGCGTGAGAGCTGCCAGTAATCATGCGTGTTTGTAGCTTCCGCCATCTTACGCAGGCCCAGATTGAGCCCTTCAGCGAGCAGGACGTTGAGCAGACCGATCCGGTCGCGACATGGAGCCCCGGTTCTCAGATGGGTAAACGCATCTGTGAAACCAAGGGCTGCATCAACTTCAAGCAGCATGTCGGTAATCCGAACGGACGGCATTCGGCGATACAGATCCAGTATGAGTGCCTCGGCACCATCCGGCACGTCTGCTGTCAACCTGTCGATCCGCAACGTTCCATCTTCTATGCTACCGTGCGGAATAGTGCCGTTACGGGCAGCCCGGGCCAGCCGCTTAAGAGCGATCGTGAGTCGCGCCTTTCTGTCTGCCAGCCAATCCTGTGGGTTGGAAGGCACGGCCAGTTTTGCATTTTCCTGCGCCGCGATCATCGGCACCAGTACCTGCTTGAGGTCACCATAGCGGCGCGAATGAGCGAGCCAGACATCTCCGGAACGAAAAGCATCCCGGAGGTGAAAGAGTACCGCCACTTCCCAAAGACGGGTATCTCCTTTTTCCTGAGCTCGTAAATGACGGTTCCATTTGGAGCTGGGCCGCAGGAAACGCCTTTCTGGCGATGCAACACCTTTCATCTCTCCGATCGACAAAGCTGCTGCTACCAATGGTCCGGCGACCGGCGCGGCTTCGAGCTTCAGACAGCGCAACATGCGGGGCGCATAACGACGAAAGCGATGGTATCCCTGCCCGACATATGCAAGAGGCTCATCGGCTAGCGTGTTGCTGAGTTGAGTCCCTGTCGCTACCAGTTGAGCGAGCCGGTCCCATGCAACCGAACTGGCGACAGCCATCTCCAGCGGGGTTCCGTCACTGCGGGCCTCAAGCAACGAAGCTCCCAGCGCGGTGAAGGTACGGATCGTATCCGCGAGTGTGGCTTTAGAGCCGGAAATTGTTTCGTCATGCTGGCGCTTCGCTTCCCGCCAGGTTTTTCCTACGATCCTGTCATGGGTTTCGACTATGGCATCAGCAATCGCCGCTTCCCACTCCACAACACAGACGGCAAGGATCGCCCAGCGGCGGTCCGAAGTGATGTCACGCAAACCGTCGGTGAAGTAGCGTTCACCCTGCCGACGCAGCCGGGCAATGCGATGGGCAGGTATGCTGGCCAAAGCACTATGATTGATATTCAGGGTACGCAGAAATTCGAGCCTGTCGAGCAAACGGTTAGCAGCAGCCGAGTTGTTACCAACCTCGAAGTTGCGAAGCCAGATGAAACGACTGATATTGCCGGCGAGCATTTCACTCAGAAGTTTGTCCAGGTGATCGCGAACATCCGCTGTTAAATTTTCCACAATCCGCGTTTCAATCCGCCGCTCAGCGGCGACCAGAGCATCCGCGCACAAGCGCTCGATTGTCGATACTGCGGGCAGAATGGTGGAAGTTTCCCGACACCGCACAATAAAACGATGAGCAAGATCCTCGTTTGATCTGGCATCTTCGGCCTGGCCGAAAGTCCACTCCCGCAGATCACGGGCACCACGGCCCGTGAAGGTCTTGTAGCCGTAAATTTCGCGCAGCGTGTCCATGTGCTGCTGACGGGTTTGGCGCCGTGTGGCATAAGTGAGAAGCGCATCAGCCGGAACTCCAAGCTGAGCACCGACGAAGGAAAGGATTTCACGCGGGATCATCTCACCAGGAGCCAGTGCACGGCCCGGATATCGTAAGGCACAAAGTTGCAGGGCAAAGCCAATCCTGTTTTCCGGTCTGCGGCGCTGCCTAATGTTTTCCAGGTCATCATCGCCCAGCGTGTAGAACTTCAGTAGCGACAGTTCGTCCGTGGGCAGATCGAACAGCGCTGCTCGCTGCCGTTCGGTGAAAATATGGCGTCGTGACATACAAATTCGTCCCTTTTGAAGTATAGTCTGTTTTGGACAACAGCCAGCCCATATAAATCAGGGCGTTCCGATACAAAAATCCAGGAGGGTTCAATTGGGACATCGTGCCGCCATTTACTGCCGGGTTTCAACAGCGGATCAGTCTTGTGAACGCCAGGAATTTGATCTGCGAGCCTTCGCCGGCCGTGCCGGCTACGACGTGGTGGGAATATTTAAGGAAACAGGTTCAGGAACTAAACTCGACCGGGCCGAGCGAAAGAAAGTCCTGGCGCTTGCCCAGTCCAGACAAATTGATGCAATCCTGGTCACTGAGCTTTCCCGGTGGGGGCGCTCGACGCTCGATCTGCTCAATACGCTACGTGAACTGGAGAACTGGAAGGTTTCCGTGATAGCCATGAATGGAATGGCGTTCGATCTTTCGTCGCCGTATGGACGAATGCTGGCGACGTTTCTTTCCGGCATTGCGGAGTTTGAGCGGGATCTCATCAGCGAGCGGGTCAAGTCAGGCCTTGCTGTTGCGAAGGCACGTGGTAAGAGGCTTGGTCGTCAGGCCGGAGTGCGACCAAAATCAGACCGACTTTTGCCTAAGGTGGTTGCGATGAGGGCCGAGGGACGCAGCTATCGCTGGATCGCACGCGAGCTCGGTATCAGCAAGAATACCGTCGCTGACATCGTGCAACGACACAGAGCTAACGCTTAGGGTGTCATTTCGCCCTCAGCCGGAACCGACCCCGTGAAGGCCACAGAGAGCGTTTCAGGCGCTTATTTGAGGAAATGCGATTTCTGCCAGAATGGAGGCACAAAAAAACCCGACTGGTGAGATCGGGTTTTTATGTTTTGCCCCGGATGGAGGCGGGAACAACCAAAACAATTGACGGTTAAATATTACGCCATGAGTGCAGTAAATGCAAACCACCGGGAATAGGGTATACTGCGCGGGTCAATCTGTTGACGTTCTTCTCCAGCCCCCCGCTTATGCGGCATGAACGGATTAAAGTCCTGGTTGAAAAACAGGTGGTGCTGTTTCAATGCCCTGGCTGGAGTGGGAACGGCCAAAACAATTGACGTGAGGTAGCCGCTGTGACAGGCAGTGTAAGGGCGATCAGCGGTGTTCCTGCTCTGTATGGAGCTAACGGATGATTAACTTGTTAATCGTCGTTCTGCGGGCAGTTGTTGCAGTGTCTAACGCTGTGATAGCGGTCCTGGAGCTGATCCGGCAGTATTTTGACTGACCGGAAACGTAACTAAAGGCGGGGGGACCACTCCCCGCCTTTTAACAGGGTTACATCTCGATCATCGGGAACAGATCGTCTTCCTGGTGGTAAAGCACGTCGTCCGTTTCCGTTCCATCAAGCCATTCAGCGAACAGTTCAAACAGGCACACCGACATTTCCTCCGGTGAAATTGCGCCACACTGCAGCTCGTAGAAGACCTCAATTTTTTCCAGCAGGCTGTTGGCCGCTTTGTCGTAGCCGAACAGCTTGATCGGCGGGAATCGCATTGCATCCGGGTTGGTTTCCGCCAGTTCATCATCCTTGCGTTCCGGATAAATGCTGTACAGCGTTGCCGGCGATGGCGGCAATACCTCGATAAAGCGGTTTATCCGCATCGGCAGTTCGCTGGAAAACTTCTCATTGTCCGGAATGTAAAACGCGGCGCTGCGTACCAGGGCATCCTGGAAAGAAATTACCCCCTGACCTTCGGTCTGCTTACGTAGCTCACGAATGTTCACGCGGTCCTTTTCACGGATTTGGTACAGATCCCCTTCCCGGACCGTTTTGGAAAACGTGCCGTGTTCGGCTTCCTGCCCGGAGAGCTCAGAATAATAATCCTGGCCGACGGTTTCGCGCAGTATTTCAAAGGTTTTCCGGTCTTCAATCGACTCAAAATATTTCACGCGGGTATTGGCGATCAGCGAATCCACCTCGCCGTTCGCGCCGCGGGCGAGCGACGGGTGATCCTGGGAGGAAAATACGCCCATTTTTTCCAGTGAACGCATCTGCGCACTCAGCGTATCCATACCGCTGGTGAAATACTGGCCCAGCTCGTCATAAATCAGCCCGTATGGCGCCTGATTATTCAGCGCGTGAGTGAGCAGGACTTCCTCTTTTTTCCCTTCCAGCTGGTAGCCCAGGTCCTTACTGATGGTCATTCGCTGCAGCGTCACATATAAACGGCCAAGCGTGGCCGCTTCACCGCGTGACAGCTCCAGCGACGGGATCATGACGATGAGAATGCGGTCATTGTGGAAAATATCGTCCATCCGGATATCGCCGCTGTCTTCCGGAAAAACATGGCCATAAGTTTCATTGAACAGGGAGAGCGTCTTCAGGAACTGACGGCTCATGTAGTTATGCTGTTCGAAGGCGCGGGCTTCCCACGTTTCCGGGTATTCCGCGTTGGCCAGCAGGAAGCCTGGTGTATTTTCCAGATAACTTTCCAGCGCGGCGTAACCCTCGCTGTGCCAGCCGTTTTTCTTTGCCTCCACGTACAGCGCAGCCATTGCCGGCAGCGACATGTTTTTCTGAATAGTGCGCTGTGACAAAAGCAGTTCGCCGCGGGCGCGCTTATAACACAGGGCATTGATCAGCGCCGACATCATGGCTTTTGCCGTATCCTGCCACTGTGCCGAATCCCCGCCCACCTGGGGGAGCATGGATTCCATCAACTGGATGATGAAGGTCGGCGGGGCAACGCTGAAGAGGTTGACTGAGTTGGATTGCGCGGGGATGCTTTCCTGCTTCACCAGGTTCACGAACCTGTCAATACTGCCGGTCAGCAGGTTGAGAACGTAATAATCATCCTCACGGCCGAAACGGCGCGCCAGCGACCAGGTGGCGAAGGCCAGCTTGTTATCTGCTTTACCGTCTGAGAGGCAGTAGCCACGGCACCACAGCAGGAAGTTAACGATAAACCCATAGAAGGTTTCGGTTTTACCCGACCCGGTGGTACCAAAAAATACCATGTGGCGCAGCAGGTCCGTCATGTTCAGCCACAGCTCGCGGCCGAACAGGCGTCCCCGCTCATACCCGACATATAAAATTCCCTTCGCTTTCTTTCGCTCCCGGACCTTATGCGGGATGCGAATGGGCCCCAGACGGTATTCCGCCTGGGTTTCCGTGGTCAGGGTGTCGTCGAACATTTCGCAGTCTTTCGGCATTCGCAGCGGTGGCCGGAATTTACGATCCGTGAATGCCACCATCAGCGGCGGAAGGATGAGGATGCTCAGCAGCATGGTAAAGGGGAGAAACAGACCCAGCACGGTCAGTATGGCCAGCAGGCCAAACTGTACGTTCGGAGTGAGGAACCACTCCATGAACGAACCATCTGGGCGGAGGACTTTTTTACTGTCTACAGATTCCTGTTGCATAGCGGCTCCGGGTTATTCTCCTATTGCCTGCTGCAGGCGGGCATCGTCTTTGACGACGGAAACCGGGATCACATCACCCGAATCGGCAACGATGGACGGGGTACCGATAAACCCGAATTTCGCAAATGCCATATTGTTCGCGTCAACCAGGCGGGCGCCGGTGGTATCCGGGGCTGTTTTCGGATCGTCAATTTTCGGGTTCATGGTGGTGTATCCCATGTTAATCGTGTCTTCCCAGCTTTTCAGTCGGGTATCTTTCCCGGTATCGAGTACAGGAGCGGCGCGGACCATCGAGCGCAGGTCGCCATAAACGGACACGGGGAAAATCTCGACGTTATAGCGTTTGCTCAGTTCCTGCAGTCGGGGTTCCAGCGCGCGGCAGTGCGGGCACATCGGATCGGAAAACACATACAGGGTGTGTTTATGCCCGGTTGAAAGCGAGATTGTAAAGCGTCCGCTGGTGACGGCATCTTTCAGTGACAGCAAGTCGTTATCAGCCAGTTTTTTAGGGGCTTCAGGTGCTGCCTGAACCTGCAGCTGCTCCGGCGCAGTGGCAGGCTGCTGCAGACCCGGCGCGGGAGCATACGAGTTTGCCTGCAGTGGCTGTGCCGGCTGATGCATATTCATCAACGCGCCGTTGATGGAGACGATAAAGCCCAGCGCGGCGACTGGCCAGAAGATAAAGTTAGACAGCCGGCGCACGGCATTGAGTCCGCGCTGCTGTTTCAGCTTTTTACGGATATTGTTCAGCGCCTCGATGGCCTGATATTCGTTTTCAAAGCGGAACAGCTGCACCGCTTCACCAGAAAACGTATTGTGCGTCAGGATGTGGCCGCTGCCGGCATCATGGCCAAGTCCAAAATGACAGGCTGACAGGGGGAAGGAGTGCAGGGCTTGTTCCTGGTAGTTTCCGTCAGCGGAAAGATAAAGTGTGTTGCGATCGGTTTTTACGGTGAGTTTCATACTTCCTCGCTTAGAGTTCCAGGTGATCGGGTCGGGTTGCCGGCTGAGGTTTAGCCGGCGTCGGTTCATCGTCTGTCAGTCGCAGACTGTTGTTCGGGGTGTCGTGCGGAGCTGCAGGCGGCGTAGCCGGCTCGTCTTCCGCTTCAGCGTCAGATTCAAATGCAAATGGCGGTATAACGTCTTCCTGCCAGTGAGCGACCGGAATGGCGGGATCGCGGCGGTCAATATGGCGGTAATGGAGCAGATCCAGCTCAAGGCCCAGCACGGCCGCCCGCACGGTCGGCGGGAATTTCGCCGCCTTTTCTTCATCGAGCGTCAGCCGGTAACTTTCGCACTGACTCCAGGCAATAACACCACCTCCCTCAATGAAGAACTTCCCGCGGCCGGCGCTTGAAAGTGCATACCATAACGTGCGGTCCACACCTTTAAGCCACCGGAAATTAGCGGATGGCAGCTGCAGGTCATCATCGAACAGCGCGTAGAGTAGCGAACGGGAGCTGCGGCGCCCCTTTGCAAATTCTCGGAACGCTTCACACTGGCTGGCGACGGTCCAGAACCCGGCGGCCAGCGAATAATCAGGGAAACCGTCTTTAGTCCGCAGGCAGGAACGGTTGAGATCGTCGAGAATGGATTTAGCCGTTGGCCGGTCGCCCATAAACCGCAGATGTACAAACGAGGCTGCGAGCGCTTTTTCCCAGGGCGCCAGGGAAAGGGCCGCCCCTTCGGGGGCCAAGTTTACCTGTGACAGGAAGACTTTATGTGCGGCTTTTTTACGGAGGCGGCGCTTAGCGGTATCAATCAGGTTATGTTCCTGGGCAAACTCAACGGGTGACTGCGCGCTGCGTGCTTCTTCCGGATCTTCATTCAGCAGCAGCTGATCGAGGTGGCCAAACCGGGCGAGGATATGAGCTATCCCCGGATAGTTTTTTACCATCACCCAGGGAAGGTTCCGGATGGTCAGTTTACGGGTCAGACGGTAGTAAGGATTGCGCGAGATAACCCAGACGAACAACCCGATGATTAAAATGAACAGGGGAAAGAGCACGCTGGCCGTGTCGTTCATCACGCTGATAAAGTCCCACAGCGAAACCTGGTGGTTATACCGCGCCGCCGACAGCAGCATGTCCCGGCGCTCGGCCGCATTACCCGGTGTAATGGCGTCCGGCAGTACACCGTAGATCCAGTAAAGCAGGCGACAGACTCCGTAAATCACATAATCACGAAAGCCAAACCACATCACTGTGATCATGATGAGAAGGGCCCCGATAATCATCAGGCCATCATCCCCTCCCCCTTTCCGTTGTGGCTGGTTTTGCATCAGAACCTCAGAGAATTTTGGTAAACCTTCCCGATATACCAGGCCTTACGCGCCGGCGTGTTGGAGTGATAGCGGCCGACACCCTGCCAGAAATCCCCCCCTTCGAGAATGATGTTGTATTTGAGGATGTAGGCACTGGCCATTGCAGAGGCGCAGAAGTCATGCTGCAGCTGCTCCGCTTTTACTCCAAAATCGGACGCCAGCTTATTCGCCCAGATGGTGTTTATCTGGAATGCGCCGTAATCGTAAGTGCCGTTTTTGTTTTTATTTTTCATTCCCGGTTTTCCGCCTTCAGTCAGCCACAAGGCGAGGAATCCACGGAGAGGAATGTGATAAATCTGTGCTGCTTCAACCATGCAGGTTGGCAGCGGGATTGAGGGCGGGGCATCAACCATAACAATCTCCTAATGATTTCTATTTCGAGTAAAAAATATACCATCAAAAGGAGATTTTTTTAAATCATTTTGGTGCGGATAATTGAGAGGCTGTCAAAGGGATTTTATTTGCCTTCGACAGAGACAATATTGCCCTCGTTCACATTTTCCCATGTCGGGATTTCGCCACTCAGCGTGCAGCGGAGTGTTTCTTTTCCGACGGTAAGTGGTGCGCCACTGCTGTAGTAATGACTTTCATACAGGCAAGAGGTTTTCTTTTGTTCCGGGGTCAGTGTAATACCGGCATCCTGATCCTTTGCCAGCAGTTGTACAAGATGTTGGTTTGTCTGTACCTGCTCACCCAGAATGCTGCTCAGTAAAGAATCGGTTTTCGGCGCGGATACGCTCTGAGCAAAGGCACTGCAACTGATTACGGATGCAGCCAGAATAAGAGCAATCTTCGTGGTGAATTTCATTTCACTTTCTCCATTAAAAAAATCGGCAATCATTTTCTGTATCATTTAAATTAGGTCTGAAAACCGGCCTGAGTGTCAAGCCGATTCTGTTTAAAAATTAACAGGGGATAAAATGATTCAGTCACGTAATAAATATCTGCAGTTTATGCTGGTTCTGCTGGCAGCCTGGGCCATAGCCTGGGGGGCCATGTTTGTCATGGGGCAGGCTGTTCTGCTCTATGGGCTGGGGAAAAATACGCTGTTCTTCAGTCATGGTGCTGTACTGGTGTACCTGCTGTGTGTTTTCCTGGTATACCGCCGCTGGGTTGCTCCGCTACCGGTCGTTGGCCAGCTGAGCAACGTTGGCGCACTGTGGCTGGTTGGCGCGATGGCCGTGGTGTATGTCGGTGAATTTCTGCTGGGTAAAGTGCTGGACCTGCCCGCTGAGCCATTTATGACGAAACTTTTTGCCGATAAGTCCATACCCGATGTGATCCTGACGTTGCTGGCCGTCTTTATCCTTGCCCCGCTGAATGAGGAAATCCTGTTCCGTGGTGTCATGCTGAACGTCTTCCGTTCGAGGTACAACTGGACGATGTGGCTGGGCGCGCTGATAACGTCTTTGCTGTTTGCCGCCGTGCATATGCAGTATCAGAACCTGCTGACCCTGGCAGAAATGTTCCTGGTGGGGCTGATTACATCAGCTGCCCGGATCAGAAGTGGCGGCCTGCTGCTGCCGGTATTGCTGCATATGGAAGCTACCGCGCTGGGTTTACTGTTGGGCTGAAAGTTATATTTTTATTAAACATTGTGCGTTAAAGGCTGGTATGTTTTTTTAGTGAATGTTATATTTAAATATAACTTTTATGGAGGGAAAAATGCATACCACTCGACTGAAGAAGGTTGGCGGCTCAGTCATGCTGACCGTCCCACCGGCACTGCTGAATGCGCTGTCGCTGGGTACAGATAATGAAGTTGGCATGGTCATTGATAATGGCCGGCTGATTGTGGAGCCGCACAGACGCCCGCAGTATTCACTGGCTGAGCTGTTGGCACAGTGCGATCCGAACGCTGAAATCTCGGCAGAAGAACGTGAATGGCTGGATGCGCCGGCGGCTGGTCAGGAGGAAATCTGACATGGAAAGAGGGGAAATCTGGCTTGTCTCGCTTGACCCTACCGCAGGTCATGAGCAGCAGGGAACGCGGCCGGTACTGATTGTCACGCCGGCTGCTTTTAACCGCGTGACCCGCCTGCCTGTTGTTGTGCCCGTGACCAGCGGAGGTAATTTTGCCCGCACAGCAGGCTTTGCTGTGTCGCTTGACGGCGCCGGCATACGTACCACCGGCGTTGTGCGTTGCGATCAACCCCGGACGATCGATATGAAAGCCCGCGGCGGCAAACGACTCGAACGGGTGCCAGAGACTATCATGGACGACGTTCTTGGCTGTCTGGCCACCATCCTGACCTGACCCCAGCGTGCCGGCATGAAATATGCCGGCATTGCCTGTTTCCTGAAGCCTGCAATATACTGTATGTATAAACAGTTGTTGGAGGCTAAATTATGGCGCTGGATCTCGTTTATCCCCGGCCTTCAGTGGAAGGTGACGCACTCCCTTTTTTTGCCGAGCCCGTTGCGGCCGGCTTTCCCAGCCCGGCCGCAGGCTATGAGGCCAATGAACTTAACCTGCATGATTACTGCGTGCGGCGTCCGGCCGCAACGTACTTCTTGCGTGTGTCCGGCGATTCTATGCGTGATGCCCGCATTCATGATGGCGATGTGCTGGTCGTCGATCGGGCAGAAGAGCCCCGGCACGGCAGCATCGTGATTGCCAGCATCGATAATGAATTTACGGTCAAGCAGCTGCAGCTCCGCCCTTACCCCTGCCTGATGCCGCTGAATCCGGCTTTTCCGCCAATCAGGTTTGATCCAGAGGCGCTGCAGATATGGGGTGTGGTTACGTTCACTGTCATGAGACACCGCCCGTGTACGCCTTAATCGATGTCAATTCGATGTACTGCAGCTGCGAAGAAGCGTTCCGCCCTGATTTACGAGGTCGCCCTGTGGTCGTTCTCAGCAACAACGACGGGGCGCTTGTTGCGGTCAATCGCGCGGCGAAAGCGCTTGGCGTGCGCCGCGGGGAGCCCTATTTCCGCTGCCGCCGCCTGCTGGAACAGCATAACGTTGCCGTATTCAATTCCAACTACACCCTTTACGCCTCATTCTCCGCCAGATTTGCAACCGTGGTGGAGAGTCTGGCGCCGCGGACATTTGTTTACTCAATTGATGAGCTCTTTGCGGATGCCTCTCATATGGAGGGAGTGATGACGCCGCAGGCGTTTGGCCAGCTTTTGCGGGCTGAAGTGCTGCGCCAGACAACGCTCACCTGTGGAGTCGGCGTCGCGCCAACGAAGACGCTGGCCAAGCTGTGCAACCATGCCGCAAAGACGTGGCCTGCTACCGGGGGGTTGTGGCGCTCAGTGATCCTGTAAGACTGAAAAAGCTGATGAGCCTGGTGGCGGCCGGCGATGTGTGGGGCGTTGGCCATCGTACCGAAAAAGGGCTGGCGGCAATGGGGATCAAAACGGCGCTGGCGCTCGCAGAGATGGATATCCGTCTTGCACGCCGGCTGTACGGTGTGACGCTGGAAAGGACCATTCGTGAGCTGCGTGGCGAGGCCTGCTTTGCCCTGGAGGAAGGAACCGGCGCGAAACAGCAGCTTGTTGTATCCCGTTCGTTTGGAGCACGGGTCACGCAACTGGCGCAGATGCAGCAGGCGGTGACTAAATATGCCACACGGGCAGGGGAAAAGTTGCGCCAGGAAAACCGCCTGGCGAAGGTGGTAACGGTCTTTATCCGCAGCAGTGCTTATGACGCCGGCGGTGTGCCCTACAGTAACCAGGCTACGGAAGTGCTTCCCGTGCCAAGCCAGGATACCCGCGACATCATCGCCGCGGCGCAGCTGGGACTGTCGCGTATCTGGCGTGAGGGCGTGCGGTATGCAAAAGCCGGCGTGATGCTCAGCGATCTGCAGGGATATGAAACCCAGCTGGATCTGTTTTCGCCGGCTGCTGTGCGGCCGGGCAGCGAAAAACTGATGGCCACCATCGACAAAATAAACAGGGAAGGAAGGTCAAGGATCTTCTTCGCCGGAGAAGGTATTGATCCGGAATATGCCATGCGCCGTGAAATGTTGTCCCCGGCCTACACCACGCAGTGGAAGGATATTCCCGCGGCGTTTATGCGATAACAGCGATGTGCAGCCGCTCTTGACGGCGGCTTGTTTTCCCTGGTGTCGGGAACATTAAAACCTCTCCTTACTGCCCGCGTGATAGGGTTGTATTTCCGGCTAATTCCAGATAGTCCCGGCCCTTATCGTGGTGCATAGCCCTCTTCAGCCAGTGCTTTCATGATCTGGTTGATTCCATCCATCATCAGATATGCCTCAATATCTGACGTCGCCAGGCCGCGGCAGTCACTGAATCCCAGACGCTTAACCAGTTGCGCCAGAGCCTGCGCTTCTCTGTGTGTCAGTTGTATATTCACTTCAACGGGTTTTTCGTGGCGAATTTCATCTTTCATGGTCAGAGTCCTTTTTTGATGTTTCGTGAAATGTACCAGGCTTCTTTTGCCTGAGCTACAGCCCAGATCCAGACGAGAGTTGACACAATGCACAGCCCCGTCATGTTCCAGAAATGACCTGTCGTATATTCATGGCTATGAAGCAGGAGGCCGGCGCCGGCCGCCAGGCTCATGACCAGGAAAAGGACGGCTGCGCCGGCGTGATAAATGATGCTGAACATGTAAAACCCCCTTCTGGCGACGGTAGCGCCAGTCTCTGTCTGTATTAAATGGTCGCCGCCTGCCGGGCGTCTGCCTGCATCATGGCGTCAATCAGGGCGCCGGCGCAGGCAATATTCAGGCACGTCATGTTCGATTTCAGGGTCGCCATCATGTCCGCGCGGCTTCTTTTCAGAAACGGCTGCAGCGGACCACGATAGCCCTGTGAGGTCACGATAATCAGCTGAGTGGCCGCATCATGCAGTGCCGGCACGCCGGCCAGAATATCCTGCTCAGCCGCGCTGATATACACGGGTGAACCGGCGATCACAAAGCGCTCGTCCGGGCAGCGTTGCATCAGCTCAGCCAGGGAGGCGCAGCGGCCAGCCAGCGGGGGCCGTGCCGTCAGTGAGCCCCAGACGGTCGCCGGCGCGAAGGGCATGGCGTGAAACGTTGCCTCATACGCGACCGCCGGATCGGTATGGTGGCGCAGCCCCAGACCGGCCGACATGGCCCACAGCTCGATGCCCGGCCACCGCGCCGCGATACCGCGGGCACGCAGCCAGTGTGCGCCCCGGTAAAGCTCTCCCGTTTCCAGCACCCTGCCAGGACGGCGGGCAGCCTGGGCGATCAGCCTGTACCAGCCGTCAAAGGCGTCATCAAGGGAAGTGTCGCCCGGAAAAACGGTATCCTCCACGCTGCCCGCCTTGCGCCGGGTACAGGTGGTGATGAGGTGAAGACGTCTGTTCATTCAGGGCCTCCCGGCTCTGGTGCGTCTGTGCGGTTCGCCGGGCCGCCGGGCACGAATATCGGGCAGACCCCGGCAGGCATCGTTCCAGTGCGTGCCCCGTTCGGGGTTATTGGCCAGCTTACTGATCCAGGTTTCTGACACATTCCAGCGGCGGGCCAGCTCCTTCTGCTTCCAGCCTTTCGCCCTGAGCAGCGCCCGCCACTCCTGCGGGGAAAGCGGCGCCGCCGTGATGCCGGCCGCATGACAGGTCGTTTTCATCGCGTATGCTCCCGGCCCTAATCCTGCCCCGGCCGTGCCGGCTGGATTTGACGCAGTATTGTTGTTGCCTGCCATCCCGTAAACCCGAAGGTATCGGCCAGTTCGCCGGGCAGTGACGCGGCCAGGCGCGGCAGTTCGTCCGGGGATTCATTGTGAAAGACAAAACTGACCCCCTCATCCCTGATGCGCGACATCAACATTGCAATAAGCCGGTGCGGTCCCTCATGGCTGGCGTATTCCGTGACCTTTTCAGTAAACCGCCGGGGATTGCTGCAGCTGATACCCCGGTCGGCCAGGAACGCCAGAAAGCGCTGCAGGAAACCGGGGAGATCCCTGGCGGTCAGGGCGGGTTTCAGCACCGCTTCTGCCTGGGCCTGTGTGAAGCCAAACGCCGCCGCCAGCTCAGGGGAAAAGTCCGGCGTGTCAGCGCTGGCCTCAAAAATGACGCCATCGTTTATGGCCTGCTGCATGTCCGGGGGCATATTCCCGATCATATTTTCACGCACGCCCCATGCACGGCCGGCGCTTTCGGTCAGTCTCTGCGGATCGCTGCAGCTGACGCCCCGCTCCGCCAGGAACGTCAGGAAACGCTGCAGGACGGCGGCGCCGATCTCGCCGGAGACGGGCGCTTCCCCGGAGGGATAGAAGACCCTGACGTTGGTGTTATCCAGTAAGGCCTGTTCAGCGCCGGCGCCGGACCCGGTGCTTTTTCCGCTCCGCCAGGCCGTATTATTTCGACTGACGATGGCAGGATCGACATGTTCGCTGTCCACGATGCTGTTAATGAACGTCACTGACTGTTCTTCGCTGAAATCAAAGTCGCGCTGTAACAGGGACAGCAGCCTGTCATGCCAGTCATCTTTCACGCGACTGGCGGCATTAACCATGAACGTGACGTTCAGTACACCGGCCAGTAAACAGGCAGCCTGGTCGGCCACATACAGGCTGAAGTACTCCAGTACCGCCTGTTCAAATGCAGCGGGATCGCAGCAGACCACTTCCACAGCTCCCAGCGACTGCAGAAACCGCCGGGTGTTTTCGGTCACAGCGTCGGCGGGATTGAGGGCGATGGCGCGGCCGCGCTGTGACTGGATGTCAAATGTGACGATACGCTCCGTGACGGGCATCCGGCCGTGATCGGCGATGAAGCGGTAAAGCTGCTCCACTGCTTCCGTGGCGGTCATGCCCATTGCCTCCAGACGCAGTTCGGCGCGTTTCTTCAGCTGCTCATCGAGACGCACGGTCAGCTGGGCGTTTTTGGCCCGCTTTTTACGTTCAAAAAAACCGGTCATGCTCCTTCCTTTTTGTACAGTCATTTGGCTTTACATAATGTACAGCCATTTGTACCGCACTTTTGCGCGCGGGACCACATTTTTTCACCGTTGCGGTTTAGCGGTATTCTCCGCAGCGCCGCCACTTATCCACCGTTTCTGTGGATAACGCTATATGTAGTGGCTCCGTCAGCTGAGAACGGCACAAGATATGGTGCCCGCGCACGGCAACCGTGCGACCGTCCCCCTGCCTTCCTCTCCCTGTTGATTTCGCTTTTTTCGGTATTTACGTTTTTTCCGCAATGGCGGCACCGGCGAAAAGGTATTTTCCGGTGGTTGCAGGCGTAAAAGTCACAAGGTGAAAAGATAAGGGGGCGAATCATCCGGCGGGGTAAATCGTGCGGTCGTCATGCAGCGTGATGATTACCGGTGTGTCGCTTCATTGAATTAGCTTTTAGTGCTAAATCTAAATATTTATAATATACGCATGAAACCTAATTTATTAGAGTATGGTTATTCAGTAAACAACGGCAAGCGGAGTGAACGGGATGGAATATGAAGCGTACAAGGTTCGCGGCTACGGCTTCGGACTGAAGAAAGAGATCACCGGCGTGCTGGGTCGTTACCCCACGCAGGAAGAGGCGCAGAAGGTCGCGGACGACTACACGCAGGCCTGCCTGCGGGATAACCTGCCGGACAGTTACGATATGGGCATGGTCCGGCCGGTCGCTGCCGGCGAACCTGCTGCCCTCGATCCGGACGTGTTTCGCGGTCCGGGCGCGCCGTTCCTGATGGATGCCGGCCAGATAACCACGGGTCACACGGTATGCCTGGGCAAAGCAGCGGATGGAAAACGGTTTTATTTTGGCGGGGAGCATTCCGATGGCCACCAAACATATAAATGATGAGCTCTGGAATCGCATTGAGGCGCTGACCGTCAAAGCGAACACCATGCATGGGCTGCTGCGGCCGATTAAAGAGGCTGAAGTACTGCATCTTGTCCTGCAGCGTGGCCTGGAGCTGCTTACGGACGACGATCTGCTGCAGCTGGGCAAGTACCGGCGGCCGATTGGATTCGTGCTGCGTCGGCCGGGCATGGAGATGCTGAAGCTGGATACTCTGAGTATGGCTGACGCCGCTACTATCCTCATGCGCAGCGGACCGGCAACGCTGTGCATCTGGAGTCGTGACGATATCCTGCGTCAGGCCGGTGAAGATGTGATCCGCGAACGACTGCCGGATGCAGCCCTGCTGTCGGAGGGGGATGACCGGGCCCGGTTCCAGACGCTGCTGCCCGGATTCTGGAACGCCGCGCACCGGGGGGAAACGGCCGTGATTTCCCTGCGGGCTGACAGTGCGGATTACGCGATTGCGCGTATAACCGATCTGATGTGTGAAGCCCTACTGGGTTATAAAGGGCAGCGGGCCTGGCGGCCAGCTGAAGACGAACAGGGGGAATAACATGGTGACTCAGCCTATGGTGCTTCTGGGCGCGGTACACCCCGTAGCGGGTTATCTCTTCCTGGAAGTGATCCCTGACAGTGAGGTTGGCTTCGTTGATATATATCAGCTGACCGACCGTCTTTATGTTGGCGATTATCTGGTCATTAACAATCCGGAATGGCGGCGGCGTGAACCTGCATTTGACGGCCGGCCGTGGGATGAATGGGTGATCCGTGAACACCTGTCCCGCATAGACTGGTATTCGAATGACACCATTCTGAGGTTATGTCAGAGGCACAATCTGTCATGTGCTGACCTGCAAAAGTGGGGAGAAAACGTGGCACGCTGGAAGGATGTACCGGTGATGGTAGCGCGTGAAGAAGACGACGTGTCCATCACACTTCTTTCAGGGTTTACAGATAACTGATGATGCATACACAAAAGGCGTCCAACTGGTGAGGAAGGGCGCCTTTTAATTATAGACCT
Organism: Phytobacter ursingii; assembly: GCF_001022135.1. Taxonomy (GTDB): domain Bacteria; phylum Pseudomonadota; class Gammaproteobacteria; order Enterobacterales; family Enterobacteriaceae; genus Phytobacter; species Phytobacter ursingii. The sequence goes on from NZ_CP011599.1 coordinate 75,173, forward strand.
TTTTATTACTTAACTTTCTGTCGGAGTAAACGGAAAATTAATCTGTTAATCACTGCGAGTATAAATCCCCGATAAGCGTGGTGCAACGCCCTATCAGAAGTAACCGCCGGTGGTTGAATCCAGTGCCCTGAACAGGCTGTCCTGGGCTGCTTCCAGCAGACGACCTGGCAGACGGAGTTCATTCACGCGGTAACTCTGCCCGGTCTGTGTGGTCACTGTGAGGTAATACTGATCGTCAAACTGCTGACCGGCACCGATATGCACGATGGTGGCCGTGTCGATCCAGCACAGGTTTGTGCCTTCCGCGTCCTCAAGTGGTTTGATTCGGCCTTTCAGCCACTTCTGCGGGCGACCCGGCCGGCATTTGATCGTGATGCCGTGCTTATAGCCGCGGGTTCTGGCCACAAAGGCCGCTATTTTATCTTTATCCAGTTCCTGCGCCGGGGTGAGCTTACTGAAACTGGACGGAGAGAAGTTATACTGCAATTCTTCAAACAGGTTCAGGTACGTGGCTTCATCATCCAGATTGTCCCCGCGTTCTTTCAGCATGGAGCCCCAGATCCTCTCCATTTCGCCCTTCAGCGCCAGTTTAACCGCCTCAAATTCTTCCTGATGTTCATCGTAGTAGTTGATATCCATCGTGTCTCCTGTTGTGTTTATGGCGAATTTGCGGAATTAATATACATAAAAAATGTTCAAATATGAACATTTTCAGGCTATAAATACAGGCAGATTATAACAGGCCAGTCCACCAGGATTCGGCCAGGAGCTGAGTACGCATGATAAAGAAACCACTTATTGCCGGCATCATGCTGGTTGTGGCGCACACCGCCGGCGCTGCGCAGGGTGATGATACCAATCTGCAGCAGATTTATACCGAGGCGGGCATTCAGGGGATATGCAGCGCCGGGATGCTGGCTGTGCCGGAAGGGGCCAGGGATGAAGTTGTCCCGCAGAACGTCAGACACCTCCTGGTTCAGTGTGCCTATTTCGACGAGCAGCAGTTGCGCCGGCGTGCCGGCCTGCCGGCTCAGACATTTAGCCACTGGCGTGACCGCAATGCGGTCCTTAATCTGTCGTCTGACCAGGTATCTGATGCGCTCTGGCTGTCAGCGTGGCGTGATTTCCGGGCACAACTGGCCTCGGCCTACCCGGCCCCGGCGGAAAAAAGGCACAGGGGAAAGAGGCCGTACCCGCCGGCACGAAGCCCGGCACTGAGCATGGGAGTGCGGCGGATTGACCGGCTTTGACTTGATCCTGTGGCGACGGGGCCTGAACTGGACCCAGGAACGCGCCGCGGCTGAGCTCGGTATCAGCCGTACCAGCCTGGTAAAATATGAGGACGGTGAGACAGTACCCCGGACCATACAACTTGCCACCGTCGCGCTGACGCTGAAAGCGGAATGGCCCACCCTGAAAACCATGAGCAAAGACAGGCTGCTGCGGCAGCTGAAGTATGAAGTGCTGAGGATCGATAATGAATGAGTCCATCCATGTTGTCGGCTCTTTTATCCTTGCGGGTATCCTGCTGTATGGCCTCTGGCTGGGTACACGGCGACGCCGGCGCCGGCACGAACGGAAACAGGCCAGCGCGGTACGTGTGATCGATAAAATTAATACGTTTCCGCATTTCGGGCAGAAAATTGCCTATCTGCGCAAGATTGACCCGTTTGTGTTCGAAGAGCTGCTGCTTGAAGGCTTTGAACGCCGAGGCTTTGAAGTGATCCGTAACCGCCGGTATACCGGTGACGGCGGGATTGATGGCCGTGTGAAGATTGATGGCCAGACCTGGCTTATCCAGGCCAAACGCTATACCAGCTATATTGCCGTTGGCCACGTCCGTGACTTCAGCGACCTGCTGAACGCCACCGGTGCCCGCGGTTTTTTCTGCCATACCGGCAAAACGCGCGAAGGAACCAAATCGCTCATTCGCGGAGACAGCCGTATGATCCTGGTCAGTGGCCAGAAGCTGCTAGACCTTATTGCCACCGATGCGCCGTTTATCCCGTATCCGGGATACCGGCCACCGGCCGAAATGGTTCAACCTGAACAGGAGACAACATGAAATTCAAAGGATACGTCGCCGCCCTGCCGGCACTGTTGCTGACAGGGTGCGCCATGCTCCCCGGACAGCCCACCGATTATGACCGCTTCTGTAACGTCTCAGGCATCGCCAGCCACGGCGAAACCTACCGTGTCAGTGACAGCCAGGATTTCTGGTTAACCCCGAACGGCCGCTATCTCAGCCAGGCTGAGTACAGCAGTCCGGCTGATACGCTTCAGAAACTGACGGGTGTGGTCAGTGGTGAAGATCCTGACCAGGTGCGGAAGAACGCCGTCAGGGTAAGGGTGTTCCGCGTCGAGAGTGAAAACAGCCATAAAGGTGCGTGCCTGCCTGTGCGTTATGACGATAATGGCGCACAGCGTAAAATGGATTCACTGACTAACGGCCGCCGTATGGTGGTATTCAGTGAAGATGAAGGTCAGTCTGGTCAGCAGATTTACAACAAAAGTCGTGGTACAGGATTCAGTTACAGGTTGTTATGAGTGGATTGAAAGGCCGCCGAATCAGCGCGGATATGTTTGCTATGATGTTAAAAGTACCTGTCGGGGAGCTGGTTTTTGCAGCCCGACACAACCAGCCGCTACATGGACAGGCGCTACCTCCTTACGGGATCGGCGGCGGGAAAAGCTGGAGCTCGACCGCCTCCACCCGCAGTATGACGTTTGATATGCAGGATGCGGTCGATTTCAGCGAGAAATTTCATAAAATTCAGTCGCCTGACGGCTGATTAGCGGATTTTAAAAAATTGAACACTTTCCCCCTGCAAATTTCTCAGAATTCACGTAGCGACGCCATCGGGACCGGGCGCGTGACATATGCCTACTTCGATTATGCCGATGCGCTGGCGCTGCGGGAGATGGCCAGCCAGGCTGATTTACCCAAATACCTGCTGGCCCCGGAGGTGTCGGTGTTTCTGCGGTATGTGCCAGACCTGCGCCAGCAGGTCCTTTTCGATACCCTCTGGAACACGGGCGCGCGTATTAATGAGGCGCTGGCGCTGACCGGCGCCAGCTTTCAGCTTGACGGTTCCCGGCCGTTTGTCCGGCTGAAGACGCTTAAACAGCGTCAGCGTGGCCGCGGCAGGCCGGGCAAGGATGAGGAGGTGTTCCGTCTTGTTCCTCTGACCGATCCTCAATATGTCAGGAAGGTGCGTGAATTTCTGACCACCCTGCGTATTGGTAAACAGCAGCTGCTCTGGCCGGTGCAGAGTGATAACACGCCGCGTAACTGGATCAGGAAGGCACTGGACCTCGCAAAACGTGACTCTGTCACTTTTAGTATCCCTGTTACCTGCCACACGTTCCGTCACAGCTTCTGTATGCACCTGATCCAGCATGGGGTTCCGCTGAAAGTTGTACAGGCCTATGCCGGGCATTCCCGGCTGGAAACCACAGAAACCTACACGCGCGTGTTTGCGCTCGATGTCGGCCGTCAGTATGGCGTCCGGTTCAGCCTGCCAGACAGTCATCTAACGCTTCCGGAATAATCCGTATTCATCCCTGTTATTTCCTTATAAATCTAAAATAATCTCTCATATTTCTATATTAGGCCGTTTTGAGGACGGCCTGACCGTCTTTTGTTGATTTTTATTCGGTATTTTTCTGTATTTTTCTATATTGGTGCATCATTTTGTCTTTACACGTCAGCAGGGATGCGTAATAATCCATTTGAAAGCTGTATTTTTCCTGATTTCTACGGTTTTTTTCTAAATAATGTGAGGTTCAAAATGCGTATTTTTGTTGACGACGGTTCCACCAACATCAAACTGGCATGGATGGAAGATGGTGCGGTCAAAACGTTGATCAGTCCGAACAGCTTCAAGCCCGAATGGTCCATGACGTTGCTGACAGATTCATCAGTGCCGGCTTCCGCCAACTATGAAATTGACGGGGAAAAGTACAGCTTTGACCAGCTGAGCCCGGATGCCGTGCGCACCACGGAAACCCGCTATCAGTACAGTGATGTGAATGTCGTCGCTATCCACCATGCCCTGATGCAGTCCGGCATTGAACCGCAGCCGGTTGATGTTGTGGTGACGCTGCCGCTGGGCGAGTACCTGGATGAAAACGATCAGCCTAATATGGCCAACATCGAGCGGAAAAAAGCGAACGTGAAGCGCGCGGTGGCCGTTCAGGGGCGTGAGAGCTTTACCGTGCGTAAAGTCAGCGTACTGCCAGAGTCGGTCCCTGCAGGCTTCAGTGTGCTGAAGGATCTGGACGATCTGGACTCCCTGCTGATTGTGGATATCGGTGGAACCACGCTGGATATCGCGCACGTTCGCAGCAAAATGTCCGGCTTCACCAAGACGCATTGCGATCCTAAAACCGGTGTATCCATCATCACCGAAGCCGTAAAACATGCACTGGATACCAGCGTGAGCACCCGTACCAGTTCGTATTTTGCCGACCGTCTGATCCAGGCGCGAAATGACGAAACGTTTCTTTCCCGTTACCTCCAGAATGCTGACCAGCGGGCCCAGGTGATGAAGGTACTGCATGAGCGGGAAAAAGCCCTGACGCACCGTGTCACCGATTCAGTTGGCCGCTTTGCCGGTTTCACGCACGTCATGGTTGTCGGTGGCGGCGCCAGCCTGGTCGCCGGCGCAGTGAAGCAGGCCACGGGGGTGAGTGAAGATCGTTTCTTCGTCAGTGATAACCCGCAATTCGATCTGGTTCTGGGTATGGTGGCAATGAAGGGCTGAGTATGACTGATAACCGTAAGTGCTCGTTTTATATCTACCCGGAGCGCAATGCGGCGGACCGGGTAGCTGACGGCTTTCTTGAGAAACTGCCTCAGAAAGAGCGTGGCCGCGCGATGCGCGCCATGATGCTCTGTGGTGCTGCGTTGATGAAGCAGGACGAACGCCTGCCGTTCCTGATCGCTGAATTTCTGACGGAGAGCACCTCGATGCAGGATATTCAGCGGATCATCAGCAGTACGCTGCCGCAGCAGGATACAGGAGAGATGGCGCGTCTGGTTGAGGCGTTTCTGCAGGCCACCGGCGGTGGCAGCAATACGGTGTCGCCGGCAGGCGGCGCTGCGCCGGAAAACAGTCCCGCCGTGACTCCCGAACCGGCAGCACCGGAGGATAGGAATCTGGAAGAAACCCGTAAGAACGTCCAGCATCTGTTCCCGGATGATGATTAAGGGGGCAGCGTGAAAAAATATGTGCTGTTAACCCTGACCCTCATCGCCGGCGCCGTGGCAGCAAACCCGGTAACAGCGGCCGGCAATATTGCCGGCGATGTCCAGGCGCAAGCTGCGACTGAAGTGAAAACCGGGTTTTCACCCGGCGGGACCGCATTAAATCTGGTTCTGGATTCAATCGACCACGCGCAGCATGAGATTCTGGTTGCCGCGTACAGCCTGACCAGTCGTCCTGTTGCCGGCGCGTTGCGTGCCGCAAAAAAACGGGGCGTATCGGTGGTGGTGGTGGCCGATCGCAAAGCGAACGACAACCGGTACACCGAAGTGAACTTTCTGGCCAATAACCGCGTGGCGGTGCGGATCAACGATAACTACGAGGCCATGCATGATAAATTCATGGTCTTTGACCGCCGCGCCGTCTTGACCGGATCGTTTAACTTCAGCGCCAGTGCAGACAGTCGTAATGCGGAAAATGTGGTGCTGATCAGCGGCGCGCCTGCAGTAACTGAAGCCTACGTGAACGAGTTTTCCCGTTTATGGGGCGAAGGAAAGGACGTGGCCCCACGGTACTGACCTACAGCAGCGGCAGAAACTCTGCCGCCTGATTTTTAACTTGATTTATATGGCTCATTCGTCGTATTATCAAGGCTCATTTTTCGGTAGCGCCCCGACTGGCGAAGGAGTAAAACCATGCAATCATTCCCCCTGTTCGTTTCCCGTGTCGTACCTGTGATCACCCTGAGCCATTGCCTGCGGCAGCGGCGCTGGTCCCTGCACAACACGCCATGCCAGATTGACCTGAGATCAGGTTGTCACCTGCGCTCACAGCCTTTCGGCACGCTATCCAGACGGGAAATAAGCGACCGGCCACCGGCTATGCCCCGCGGTTACTGGTTCAGGCAATGCAGCCGGGATGTCATGTTAACGGGGCGCATCGATCAGGCAGATCCTATGAAACAGGTCTATTACAACGAAGGCTGGAGCGGTCCGAACAAGTATACGTTTGAAGTTTATCAGCTGGAGAACGGGCGTTACCGGGCGCTGGCCCGCAAATGGAATGGCAAAATCAACAAGGTGCAGCAGGAAACGCAGTACCTGTCTGATACGCGGGAGGGGCTGAAGCACCAGGACTATCCCCGCACGCGCCAGGTGAAAATTTTTCTGAATTCAGACTTCTGGGAGAAGGGTAATGATTAAGATGGTTAGCGTCGTTCCGCAGCCGGAAACAGTGAAGACGCTCCGTGAAAAAATGGGCATGACTGAAACCGCATTAGGGGCTGTCATGGGGTACGAACTGCGCGCCTGGCAGCGTAAGGAAGCTATCAGCGACGATCTCAGCCAGTACAACAAGACCAGTCTTCGCCCAGGCGAATATAACATGCTGATGCTGATCGCCGGCGTGCATCCTGATTACCGCCTGAACAGGACGTTCAGCCCGGATGATATGGTTAAAGAGCCCGCCACGGCCGAAGACGTTCGCCGCCTGCGTCAGGCGCTGGGGCTAAAACACGCTGAAATTGCAGCGCTGTTTGGCTATAAACCGGCGTCATGGCAGACCAAAGAAAAGGCTGCTCAGCGCGGCGTAAAGCTCAAGACCGGGGAATTCAATTTCCTGTTACTTCTGGCCGGTGAGCATCCGTCACTGCAGCTGGTTGAGAAGGCGAAATAAGGCCCGCGGCGACCAGAGAGGACCCTTTATGATCACCACACGCCGAATGTTAATGCTGTATGCCTGCCTTGTGCCCGTAGCCCTGACAGGGTGTGATCTGGCTGATTATTTCCCGAATGTGCCACAGCCCGTGCCCGTGATTTCGCCCGGCTATCAGGTTGATATCGATGGCCACCCGGTCCGAATATCAGGATTTGATGACTGCCCGCGGGAAAAAGATGAAGCCCGGCACGCAGCTGCACAAGATGAGAAAGGCTGCATTGTGCTGTCTGCAGAGCGTTCCGAGGTGAAGGTCAGACTGTATCAGCCAGCCGGCGCCGTCACCGAAACCTGGCGGATCATCCGGGAAAAAGACGCACGCCAGAACGATATTATTCGCCTGCAGCGCCCGAACGGTGCGCTTGTGATGCAAAATTTACAGGGGAAAGAGTCTCCTTAAATCAGGAAAATAACAAAATTAACTTGATTTATATGGCTCATTAGACGTATAATAATTACATCGAAAGGCAATCCGGTCTTTCGACGGTAGCGCCCCGACCGGCGCAGGAGTCACCTTATGACTGCTCTCAATTCTCAGCAACAGGCTGATGTTGCCCGCTATATCCGGGAACATGGCAATAAAACCGTTATTTCCCCTGAATGGTCACTTATTTATTTCTCGCTGTGTCAGTGTGAATTACATCAATCGCATGAAGCCATTATTTTTCATAATGGCCGACCTGCAGGGCTATTTCTTCTGAATGAAACAGGCGAGCTCACCGAATTATATCTGCTGGGGTCGCTTTCTGACATTCTCACCGCCGCTGCGGTCAACAAATAGCTTTCAGGGAGTAAATACACTATGACCATGCAATCAGAACTTGTTTTTACTGATCCTATGCTCAACGTCGTTATTGCTGAAGTTAAGCGTTTTAATTGCCCACTTCTTTTTGT
>NZ_CP011598.1:0-43621 GCF_001022135.1 Phytobacter ursingii
GTGCGGGCGGCGGTGTCTGAACAAAACACATCCCCTACTCCGTTAGTTCGTGATTGCTATGTACTCAACGCTAATCCTGCGTTTCAGATACCGGCACACCATAAACACGAATTGCCAGCGTTCAATAAGCGTCTGATCAATGTTGTATCCAAGCGCGACGTATCGCGTTGGGAGGGCTTCTACTTCCTTCCCGCCTACCATCATAAGACGCATCAACGCATAGAACGGCAGCGACATTTCAATAAACATCGTGCTCGGGCTATCTGCGCTCTTACTCATGCAATGTGTTATCACCTTCATATTGCCTCAGGCACGATTCCGGCTTGTTTTACAACCTTAGCGAATGAAGCAGGACTGGCGACGGTTTCAAAAGCCGGTAATCTCTCAATCACTCGTGCTACCCGAGCGGCACACACGCTGGCCGCGTGGGGATTGATCCAGTACAAGCTCATTTGGGATAAAGTAACCAAGCAGTATTTCCCTGCTGAAATAGAAGTCACGGAACTGTTTTTCGATTTTATAGGTGTAGGCGCGGATGCGTTTAAAAGAGCACAAAATCAACAGTTAGCATGGATAAATCGCGGACTGTTAAAGAAGGGGGAAGCCGCGATCAGCCTTACAGAAGCACGTAGACGCCAGAAACAGCAGTATATCGAAACTACGTGGAAGCGCCGTAAAGCCTCTCAGGAAATGAAGAAAATTCAGAAAGCGGCCAAGGTTGCTGTAGCTAAAAAAGATGAAGAGCTGCGGCATATGGTTGCCAAACAGATTCAAAGTGAAATCCGGCAGGGATTGCATGAAGGTATCGATTTAGCTTCGGTGAAACACCTTCTGAATAAGCGCATCATGTATTACCGTACCGTCGCCAGTTCTGACGACCCTAACACCGCCTGACCTACCTTTTTCAGCTTATCCGTACCAACGGAGGCTTTGCTACGCCTCTAACATGGCTCTGGTCAATAAGTAGTCACCAACACGCTATTCCCCCCTACTTACCACGCTAAAAAAACAGATTTGAGACCCGTTTAAATGAGTTATGAACATATAGATGCAAATGGCTTTTTTTATTGTATGCAATCAGAAGGTTAGATGCGTGGAGACAGACCTTTTCTTTTAGAGAACAAGATATATAAATATAAGAGCCTTACAGCTCTGGATAAGTGACCGCCCTTGCAGCGACGTAAACGTCGCGCCGGTTCGGTTTGTCGCTACGCTCCTAAGTAGCACCCGCAAGCGGGCAAATCGCTGAACATTCCTTTTGTCTCCGACCATCAACCAACAGCACCGCTTTACGTTCCGTGGCTTCGCAAAACCCGGTCTTACAGGAAGGGGGGCAAATTGCGCTCCTAACGCTCGCAGAAACGTTTTTGTCGTCAGGGTATATATCAGGATGGAAAAACAACTGATCGCCTCAGGAATGGCGTTTACGTGCCTATTTTAAGTTAAAAACCGGCAACGCTCGCCGCAGACTCATGACCGAGCAGCGCGAGCGAATGAGCGAGGAAGCGTAAGATCGTCAGGACTAACAGAGAAAGGAGGACGCGCGGAGGTTCATTGGTGGCCGTTTTTAGGTGTCATGTCGAAGATACCTAATACCGGAATAATTTCTTGGCTCGCACGGCCAGTTAGCACCAAAAAATGTCGCCAGATTCCATATGGAATAGGCATTTCGCCGCTTTTGAAAGCGCGTATACGGCGTCCGCCTTGTTTACCGTGTAAACCAAATAATGCGGCCAGCTTATCTTCACTGTCGTACTCAGTGAACACTGTCTGAAATTGCCCGAACCACGCACGGATAAGTTCCGGTGCCGGTGCTTGCCATCCCTCGTTCTCCCTCAGTAAATGTTTCTCACCGTATATGGCCGCGTCAAAATCGGGCACAGATCCATAGTGCGGAGCATTGAGGTTATTTAGCAGTGCTTTGCACCCACGTTCGACGCCATCACGAAGCAAAATCAGGCGTTGTTCATTGGTATCTGGTAACTCGATTGTTATCGTCATTAAAAGCCCCTCACAACGATTTAAAAGAAAGGGCAGTTGTTACCTGCCCTGTTTTAGTAGCGTGCTTACGCGTTAGGTTTAGAGCGGTTTTAGCGCGATATGCTTAATATCAGAAACACGGATGTTTACCAGCTCCAGCGTACCCGTGGCTAAGGATTTCCATTTGCCCGATGAGTGAATGTGCATCAGGCAGTAGTAAAGGTATCTAGGCAGAACAATATCTGTCCTGAAAACCTTTATTCCTATATGCTCTGGATTGAACGTATAGGTTGGTTCCCCCACGGATTTTAAAGAGCCTCTACGCACTACCCAAAAGTCTGCATCAGGGAAGCGGGTAGCAATAACAGCAACATCTTGCAGTCTCATCGTTACCTTAGTGAATACTAGCCTTCCAGAACTGGCGGCTTTCTGTTGATCCACAGGTAAACTATATCAGGCACATCACATAAATTCTTTAAGGTATCTTACGTAAATCCTATGGGTTTTCTTGGGAAATCCGTAGGATTTATGTAAGGACTCTTTGAGTTATTTGTTTGCAACTCGGTCTGATTGCAGTAGCTCATAAAGGCCGGATTCATGGCCGGGTGACAAGTTGATATTCTTTATCCCGAATCGCTCAAGCACCTTCTGAAAGTGTGCCAAATCAAGTGACTCCGGGTGCTGTTCGTAGAGGTTGGAATACAGAGGTTCGTCGCTTTCTGGCTCGATCACCAAAAAAAACCATGACATTGGACTGTCCCAACCTAGCAGAACGTCAACTTTCCCACCGGGAGTTAATCCGGTTAGTCTATGCTGACTCATATGATACCTCTTTTATACATCCAAAAGGAATCCTAAGGATTCCCCAAGGGAATACAAAGGAAATTTAATGAAATCCTAGATCCCCCCTTCCCTTTCCAACTTTTCGCGTAATGCTTCCATAATGTAATTGGAGAAATCCAGATTTGTTTTGTTCGTATCTCGCAGCTTCTGATGGGCGTCAAAATATGTTGTTGGGATCGCTTTCAGTGTTTTTGTACGCACTGTACGTTGTGCCGGTGCTGCATTATTCTTTTCAGTATTAACCTGTAGAGGCGCTTCATTTCCAATATTGAGAGCGGCATCGAAGATAGATTGTTTATTTTTCATTTGGAAACCTCTTGGGATTCTTAAAGGTATCTATAGGAAACCTAAAATACATCCTATAGATTTCCTACGGATTCCCATTATACATCAAATTCAGCTTTCAGCTAAAGCCCGTAACTCTTTTACCAGTTCGATAACTTCTCGCCCTGCTTGTGAGCTACGGCCATGCTTAATTTGTGTCACTCCCATTCCTTTTCGTAGTGAGTCTGTAAACCCATAGCGGCCTTTGCGGTATGACAGTCTCCCGTTCAGTAACGTCATGTGCTGAACTTTTTTCATGGTGTCGTCCATGTCCGGGAAGTGTTTCTGGTTAGGTTGCGTTTTACACATCAAAACGTGAGCCTGTATATCTCTGCCCGTCTGCTTTGAGATTTCAGCAAGAACGGTATCGAAGGTAGCCAAACCGATCTGCTCAGTAACATCGTCATTGGCCGGAACGATTATCACGTCAGCAACGGCTATCGCAACGCGGTTAATATCAGCATCAAACCCGCCGCAGTCGATAACAGCCGTTTTCCCTTCCTCATCTACTTTCTTAAGATGTGCCAATAATTCCGCTTTATCTGAAACGGTCACTATCGGCCATTTTTTATCGTCCGGGCGCAGCCTGTTGATTACGCTCAGGCTGTTATGTAAATCCAGATCGAACACTACATCTGGATTAATTTCATCAATGATATGTACACCTGATGTAGTTTTTCCAACCCCACCTTTTGAGATCGAAATTGCATATATCGCCATTTTTACGCACCCCTGTTTAGTGATTCCTTTGGCTATATTACATAAATCCCTTGGGTATGCAAAGTAAATCTTTAGTGTTTCCTCGGGAAATCCCCAGGGTATCCCAAAGCCAAAAAAAACCGGACTGTTAAACAGTCCGGCGATCTGGCTTAAACCAGTGATTAGAGAGAGTGAGAGAGTTTAGCGTAGGTATACGCGCCCTCTAGCGTATCGGCATGAGAGAGGATGTATTCCCTCAGCTCCTTGTATGCCTGATAGATTGCTGGCTCACTTGATTCACCCGCAACGAGCGACAAAACGTCGAGTGTTACGCCTAGCCCCAGTTGCTGATTATCCAGCGAGATAGAGAAGTTATCGAATCTGACCAGATAGACTTTCTTTATCAAAGGGTACAGGTAGAAGCCTTTGTCTGTTACATGCTGTAACCCCCATTCCTGACTTTCGGGAATTTTAGTACCAGTAATTCGCATTTCATAGAACGTTTCAATAAGAAATTGGAGCATGACAACTTTACTGCGATGCTCGGTATCCTCTAACAGTTCTGCCATGAGATTACGAGTAAAGACTTCGCCCTGAGTGGTTGGGGTGTTTGAGGTATGTTTCATAATGGCTCCTTGTGGGAACCATATCGCCACTGGCGATATGGTTCGCCGTGGCATGAAGGGATTAAGTGTGCGTTTCAACCGGGTATAGCGCACGTTAGCCGGTGTCCTATGATAGCAAGGTGACGTAAAAACGTCCAATATTAAGAGGGAAGTACATTGGGAATCCATTATAAATCTATAAGAAATCTAAAGGAAATCTTATGAGGTTCTAAAAGGTTTCTTTCCGGTTCTGTTGTTAAGGTGTCAACATTGAAAGCATTGCGGGATCTGGCGGGAATGTAAACTGTATTCCCCGGTTCCGGCCTATCCCCACATCGAGGGCAAACACCCTCAGGTAGTGTTGTGTGCTCTTAAAATCCCGGTGTCCCATATATGCCTGTAATGTAGCGGGAAGCGCACCATGCATCGCCAGATGCATAGCAAAGCTATGTCTCAGTGTTTTGGGGGTGATCCCCGGAATGGAGAAGCGTATTCCGTGCTGCTGGCATTCATCCAGTGCGATATTCATCCAGTTCCGGGCTGTGTCGTCCGTTATCCCCCATACCGGTTTAGTCCGGTGGCGTGTAAATGTCGCCAGATGGTCACGCAGCCTTACCGTAAAGGCTTCATCCAGCAGTGGTACAGCCCGTTTTACCGGTTGATTTTTGCGTGGCCGTCCGGGACGCGGCTGCTGGCGTTGTTTGAGGGTGTGCAGCACCACGAACGGCCTCGCGGCATCGAGAACAATATCTTCCGGGGTGACGGCCAGCGCTTCATTGATCCGTGCGCCGGTGTTCCAGATAAGGTCAAACAACATGCGCTGGCGCAGGTCTGCAACGGCATCGAGTAGAACGGCCACTTCCGGGGCAAGCAGATAGCGCGGGTATCCTGTCGTGGCGGCTGCGAGCTGGCGCAGGGCATAAGCCAGCGTGTAATCCATCCCCACCGGCACGGCAGGGGGGGTGTTATGCACCGAAACGACGCTACGTGAATTCTGCAAGATTTCGCGGGGTAATATGGTCAATTTTTTAATCTCCGCTCAATGCCGGTTACGTGGCTGTTACGTATCTATTCTGACGTAAACCGGAAAACCGGGCGCGGGTAAAAACTCCGCTGGCCGTAAATCGTTGACGGTTAAATCATCCCATTACGGAGTTTAACCGAATAGCCGGAGCGGGGCAGACACAAACACACCCCCACGGTTGAAAGAAACCCGCCCCGCCCGACACAACATATAGTATGTCCGTCAGCTGCGACCGATACAACATATAGCGTTATCCACAGAAACGGTGGATAAGTGCGGCGGTTCGGTGGAATGGGCGTTTTACCGAACAGGGCTAAACAGAATGAATTGCTGATGTCAGCGTGTTAACTGCGAAATAGGCCACAGTGATTGCCAGCGCGAGGCTGAATCCTATTGTCATCACAAACACGGCTAGTTTACGCAGAGCACGGTTTGGTTTTGGGATTATGGATAACGCTAAAAAACCGCCAGACAACATAAAAAGACCTGTAAGGAACGGAAGCAGCATATTCACCTTCACTCTTTCAAAATTTATTCTGATTATATACGTTAGTAATCATATGAATCATGGTTAAATGAGTGCCAGTGCATACTTAAAATAGAGGAGTAGGCTATGTTCGATCAGATTACCGATGGAGTGCATTTTGTAACGGCACTGATCTTATCAGTAATTATTTGGGGATTATGTCTTGCCGTTGCGTGGTATTACCATTTCAGTGAGGCGCGGCGTTACTCATGGCATAATAACTCGTTGGCTGATTTTATGGATCTGATACCAAATTGGTTGATGAACACAGTTCTTGTTGCATGGTTTATTGTGGGGACGTTTCCCATGCTGAACTATGTTGCCGATAAAGCGCAGTTCGGTGGTGTTGTAGGCCGCGCTCGCGAGCTAAACATGTTCGATGATCGACCGTGGTATGGTGTTGGCGGTTATCAGTTCCTGATTGTTGTGGTGATCCTGATAGTGGGATACCTGATTAACTGGTATCGAAACAAGTGACGTTAACTCATTTAAAAGTTATCCAGTAAGCAGAACGGGAAAGGGGATTCCCCGTTCTGCTATCACTTTCTCTCTCCGCAGCGCATCAAGTAGGGAATTTTCGCTATCATTTTTGCGGCGGCCAACCGACCGGCACCATTCAGAATGATAGCATTTCAATCAGATCTATTTTCTGGCTTACCAGCGCCGCGATGCGGCTCGGTCAACCCCTCGACCGCACGAAAACAAGTTTCGTGTCAGTCTCGCGGTTTTAGTTATCGTTCTTCTCGTCCTTGTTTGTGGGCGGAACGCCGTGCTTCAGCAGTAAATCGCTTATGGCCTCGTCCAGTAGTCGGCTTTTAGGGATGCGAGTCTTGGCGGCCAGCTCGTCGAACAGCGGTACGAGATGATTGTCGAGCGAGGACGTGAAGCGGCGGCGGTTTTTCAGAAAGGGTTCAGCCATAACGTTAAGGTTCCATTGTGAAATGAAACTAGTGTAAAGGGCTGCTAGATAGATTAAACTGGTTGCAAATAGTGCCTATATAGTGTCAAAATGCAAAAAAATAACAACATCAGGGAAGGTTTGGTTTAGTCGCCGTTACTGGCGACTTTTTTTATGCGGGATCAGGTGTTCGTAACAATGGCATCAAGAGCAGAAATGATTTCATTTCTGGATGAGGCTATATTGCATATAAAATCTTTATTATTTATTTTCTTCGCTTCTAAAAATGTAATTGCAGGTATGAATACGTAGAAATCAGATTTGTTAATTTTAACAATTGGGTTTATTCTTTTCTTATTTAAGTCAATATCATTTTTCGATACCAGAGGAACGACAATCCTTGTCGTTAAATCGTCAAAGTAATCATTCTGGAGAATAAGGTAGAGCGGCCAAAGTTTATTCGTTTTGGCCGATGGATTGCGGTATACATCAAATTGCTTTGGCATTACAGACTCCCAAAGAAATCGTCATCTGTTAGCATTCCAGCCTTTGCCATAAATTTATTCATAGCTTGCATATCCTCTTTTTCTTCTTCCCGCTCAACATTTTTGGCCTCGATTGCTTGAGCGAGAAGGGTATCCAGTGTTGCCGACAGGTTCATGTCCATACTCCGGGCTTTATCAACCAGTGAGGCCGTCAGGTAAACGTTAGTGCTTCTTTTGGTGCTGTTACGGGTGGAAGCGGCAGTATTCATGGTACTTACTCCTATGCGCAATAGTATGCGCATAAGTATGAGGGATGATTGGAGAACAATCAAGCATCCTGCTTTAATTGATTTTTATAGTATGAAATTATTTATTATCTCTTCGCCATTTCCAAGGTTCAACAGCATTAGGATCAGACCAAATCCCTTTTTTTTCAGAGCGAGCTTTATTCTCTAATGTTACATATTTTTCGTTAGTTGGCTTGCCATGATAACGGTACGCCCAAGCCATGCCGGTAGTAATCATCTTTTCATTAATACTATCGGGAGAGTATACTTCCCCAAGAATACGACTATAACGATCACTGCCATGTGATTTTACATTTACCCATTTATTAGCAGTCAGCATGGTTAACATTTGTCGTGAGCGTTGACCATAAGGTTGTGATTTTTCAGGTGCATCTATACCTTCAAGTCGTATTCTACTTATTTTATTACCTTCTTGAAGGACGTCTAAGGTATCACCATCGAGAATCCTAACGACTTTCCCTTCAATATCAGCGAGTACGCTTAACGGTAATGCTATTAATAAAATCATGAACTTAAATTTCATTATTTATTTCCTTCATTTTTAAATCTGCTAATATATTTAAATCCCGTTTGGATAAGATAAGTTATTACACTGGCAATAAATAATGTAAGTAACGAATCGTAATATTGCTTTGTTAAAACATGAAAGGAAGCAGTAATCATTGATACAATTATTATTGATATAGTTAGTGGCTTCATTTTTAACCCCTTCTTATGTAATACTAAACAATTTACAAACTAACACCATTTTTAGATAAATGCCAGCTTGTATAACTTGTTGAACAAACGTAAGTTTGCTATGATCATCTTACCGGACAACGTGCGCTATACCCGGTTGAAACGCACTTTCTAAACACATCGACCAAAGGCAATCATTACGCTGCCTTTGGCTGCGTGATGATTTGCCCTATGAGGTAACATCATGTTCGATAATCTCGAAAAACCTATCTATGACTTTCAAACTCGTCTTAATTGTGAATGTGTAGAAGCAGAAATTGATAGTTCTGTTATTACTTTGCAATACACCGGGCGCGATTCATACCAGAACCTCGATGCTTATCTAAGCGAACGCAGATCCGTTCTGCAAAAACTAAACTTGGATGATTTTACCGATCCGAAAGTTTACAAGCGTGCTTGGCTTTTTGATCGCGTTGTTATCCATGCTTGCCTGTATCCTGATACACGCACTGCTGATGTAACATTCTTCATGCTCAAACGTGAAGCTCTTGTTCATTTAGACGTGGAACACGTTGTATTAAAATACAGAAAACACTTAGCTGATAAAGCATAAGTGATCGTAGGGATTGAGTTTATACTCAATCCCTTTTTTTTATTTTGAATCAGTCTTACACTGTAAAAGCCAGAACGGGGTTTCACTGGCTTCTAACCCCACATTAATTCTTTCCCAAAGGCTACTGCGTGGCCTTTGGCTGCGCAGAACGCCCTATAAAGAGGGTATCTGTATGAATACTTCCGATAGCATCATCCCTGTAATTGAATCTGTTGTGGCCTCACACAGAGAGCGTATGCGTTTTCTTCCTTCATATCTGAAAACGCCGCGTAATGTCATGCTGTTTGAGGGGCTGCTTTACACCATGATGGATAAACTATCAGATGAGTATTGCGGAGGGCATTGGGAAATGCATCACGTAACCAATGGTGCTTTCTTTATGTCCCCAACGGATCAGGAAACATATCATTGCTCATGGTCAGGTAATTACTATGAAGGTGATATGAGTGCGGAGGCCGCTGGAATTACGGCAACATTGTTTGCCTTATGGTATCTGGTTGCTAAGACTCAGGATCAAGGTCTTTATCAGTTGTATGTAAAGCTTAAGGATTTTGCATATGAGCATAAAGATAGCGGCCATATATTAGCTGCTATTGACTAATACTGGCCGAACGGTCAGATCACCGGGGAAATTATTCCCCGGTTTTTTTCTCTGTCAGGGAACGAGCCAGTTTACCCGCTTCGCTAACGCTACTGGCGAACTCTGAACGAAAGCGGTTGATAGGTCTGAACAACTCCCGCCTTTGCCTGAAATATTCACTCTTTGTTATATTTCCGCACTGATATAATTTTCGGAGTTCACCATGAGCTTCATCGCACAGAATATTGACGCGAACGAACATCAGAACCGGGGGGCAGGGCATAACGCCAACGGTTATTTTCGTTGGGTTAATGAAAGCTGATAAATCAAGAGAAGCGCTTATTGGATTGTTCTTTAGGGATTTTTTTAATGATTTTATTTGGCCTAGATAGAAATCCTGTAACTCCTTTAACGTAGCCTCTGTATTGGGTAAAGATTCCTTGTAATACACTGCCAATGCGTACTGACTTTTATCAGCGTATTTTTTTATATTGGATAATGTAAATGCTCGGGCTAACCAATAAGAGATTTTCTTGCCACAAGGAACACGGCTAGTTACATTATCTTTATTAAACTCATCATCCCACATTAACACATTAACTATATCGTGAAATGTAATCGGGATTTTAACTATCTTTTCCATAATCAGCTCTGCTTTTGACAATGTTTATTAGGTCATGTTTGGTTGTCAGCCTGTTTTGCATCCCGGTGAAAAAAATAGCGATATCCAAATGAAGTGGATAATTTTCGCGCTCTTTGGTTATAAATTCTAATGCAATTCTTTTATATTCATCAGAATTAGGCGCTTGTAGTAATCTCAAAACAAACTGACATTGAGTAGGCGATCCATGCTGCGCCGCCCATTGAAGTACAGCCTCAAAATCAAATCGCTGTACGTTCTTGTTGGTGTTGTCCAATGCTGCTACAAACTTTAATCTACCTTGATTGTACTCGTATGCCCCATCAACAGGATCGTTACAGCGAACGCCCTTCACAGGGCGTTTGTCGAAAGCGAGTTCCCATAGGCCAATATCCTGATTAAAAGCGTAATCGGCAGGGGTTGCGAGTCGAATCAATTTGCTCATTGTCCGTCAGTTCCTTCGGTGTCGGACAATTCTTCTAAGCGGTTTCGTAGTAACTCAGCAATATCTTCTTCCGGGTTGTCAATATCCTCAGGATTGAGATCCAACAGTGACAAAATGGCTGAATACTGCGAGCGGGATAATGCCAAGCGATATTGAGGCTCTTTCTCTTGTTTAGGCTTGCTTCTGTTAAGCAGCTCGTTAATCACTTTTTTAGCCGTTTCACCACCTTCAAGCCGCTGCCGTAGCTCCTTCATATCATCTTCGGCCACCTTATCTAATTTTCCGATAAGGTTAAGATCGCCAATAAATGACTCTTGGACTAATTTCTGCTTAGGCTTGGCGAGTCGAAAAACGCTCATATATTTACTGACCACTGTTTTATTAGATAAACCATGAGCTGCAATTATCTGGTCAGTGGTCAGTCCATTATCTTTATCTGTCTTAATAGATAAAGCACGTTCGAAGATATTTAAATCCCGGCGTAGAGAGTTTTCGGTAGCGTGATCAAGGTGTTCAATAACCTTATCATCATATGATTTTATTTCGCACTCTATCTCTATTTCTTCTCCTATTTCTTTTTCTAACTCACTGCCAGCGCGCCAGCGTGATTCACCTTTAAGTATGACAAATTCATTTTCACTAGCTCCCGGCTTAACAACGATACGTTCACGAATGCCATATAGCGAGCCATCTGGCATTCTCATACCGATAGATTTTTTCAATTTTTCAATATGTTCACGCGCTACAGGGCTTTCCCAATCGCGGCGATCCTGCTTCTTATTGGGAGTCAGTTGAGACAGTTTTAATACTCTAATTTCTGACATTTTTAGTCCTCTTTTTTGCCAATACTAGAAATAAGGTCACTACTTGAAACGGGATTTTTAACAGGTTTCTCAGGTTTTACGCCCTTAACTTTTTCAGAAAGCATCCTCACAAATTCTGGATCTTCCTCAGGGTTAAAGTGTACCTTCTCTACAGTTTCAATATCAATATTATCAATATCGTTCTGTTTTTTACCAGAAAGAATTTCTTCGTTTACCTGTTTTTCTGTAACCTCTTGATTTAAGATCTTTTCTTCTTTTGCAATAGTCTCATTACGTTCAGGTAACGATACTTTTTCTTTTACATTTATCCAGCTTGTAAAAAGATATTGCGCTAAACCTTCATTATTCATGAATACACCAACACGTTTATTTAGGCTAAGTATCGAGTTTGTGTTGATAAGGTTTTCTTCTTCTGATCCTATCATTCTATTACCAGTCCATTTTTCGGCACCGAAGCCATCAGTATCAACCTGCTCCATGCGTGTTGTGCTCTTTAGAATAGTACCAGTATTATTTGCAACCCATTCAGCGGTATCAAATGAACATTTATACGAGAGGGTTATTAGAGTGTTAGTCTCAACCTGATTTTTAAGGGCTTCTTTATCTACTGTTTGGTCTGGAACGTTTTTAATATCATCACGCTCCTGATATGCAAGAGACATGTTTGCATCTTTAGAAAGGATAGTTGCTAATGCGCTTGCAACAGTTGCAGATATACAAAACTTAGCTTCATCAAGAGCAGCATAAATATGTTTCGTGTGCTTTTTCCTAATGATGCAATCTTTCCATTCAATTAACAAAGCCGTACAAACTTCACGTATTAAATCATCGTCCTGACGACCTTTTATATAAACAATAGAAGCATTTTCTAATTCCTTTTGAATATTGAAACCTTCACCTTTTTTAGGAAATAAATGGGGTAGAAGTTTCCACTCATCTAGTTTAGTTCTTATATTTAATGTGTTTTCAAATATCCATTCTTTTTTTGCATCAGGAACAGCGTTGTCTTTTCCATTAAGAAGTTTATCTAGATGTTGTAAAGTACCGTCCCAATAGTTAGTCAAAAATGTCATTATCTGGCGGTTGATTTGCTTATAATGATCTGCTGTAGTTCCTGTATTGGATAAACCAAAAACTTTATTAAATCTCTGTAAGCGTTCTCTTAACAATCCATGTTCGAATGGCGCATATGAACCAATGCTTTCACCAGTCAAATCTAAAATAACTGGCAGTGGTTTATTCCAGTCCTTACAAGATTGCACCATTACTGAATAAATAAAATCATCTGGTTTCTGGTCAAAAAACCAAACACCCCAGCCTTTCCATATTGCTTGGTCAATAAGAACTTGTTGAATTACACCTTTTCCTGTTTGAGTTGCACCGAGTATTTTTAAATTTTTCGATTTAAACTCATCATCGGATACATATATAGGTTCATCATTTGAATTGAGTCCCATAAATACAAAATCATCTTTATAGTATTTTCGATTGTCAAAGTTCTTACTTGCGTATTTATCTTTTTCAACGCGAATATCGCTAAGGCTATCTCCAGTTTGCGATACCCTATATTTACGTTTCCAAGCGGAAATTCTAGGTGTTATAAATCTCCTATAAACTAGATGAATTAAATATGGAACTAAGAATACAGTGATTAATGATATGACGGAACTGACGTTTAATACTTGGTTTAACACATTTCCGTATATCAATCCTAAGTACTCTAAACCATCGTCTTTACCGAAAACGTTCAGCGAAACAAGAAGTACAAAGCCATTGAACATTAGAACAATCAAAACATAAAAGACGAGTAACTTTACGCGCAGATAACTAATGATGTGATCCATTACACTTAGATCTGATTTCTTAGTTACATGACCGCTGAATGTGAACTGTATTAGCACGGCCAGTATCAAAAGAAACAGATAAGTAAGCCCCGGATAGGCATGATCGTACACCCACCTTAAGAAACCCACTCCGTCAAAATTCATAGTCAT
Source organism: Phytobacter ursingii (assembly GCF_001022135.1). Classification (GTDB taxonomy): domain Bacteria; phylum Pseudomonadota; class Gammaproteobacteria; order Enterobacterales; family Enterobacteriaceae; genus Phytobacter; species Phytobacter ursingii. The sequence goes on from NZ_CP011598.1 coordinate 13,467, forward strand.
TCCTTCCTTACTGTCATCAACACACAACCTACACCGTATCACTAAAAGTTTACTCCGCGTAAACTTCCGTGACTTCAAGGTCAAGCCCCATGAGTTTACTCCGCGTAAACTTCCGTGACTTCAAGGTCAAGCCCCATGAGTTTACTCTGCGTAAACTCTGGTTATTATTTAATCACTTTTGGCGATTAAATGATAACCAAACCCCCTATTTTTGTCCCTATTTTACCCTATTATTATTCATAGGGTGTAAAATATAATCAAAAATAGAAGGTCAAGGGCATGTTTCGAGCGTCTTATCAAAAACGCTTAAGCGTTTTTGAAGCGACTTACGAAACACATTGCGGGGATGTTTTCTGGACGAAAACAACCCCTTAGGGATTCCGCTCGCCGCTCCACCCCCTTTCATTTCTGGTCGGCTGGACGCCTCCCGACAATGAAATTCCCCCGCGCGGCGTCAGCCGTCTTCGACGACTGACCACCCCCCTAAGGGCGCTGCGCATACGCGGCACTTTCGCTTTGCTCAAGCACCGTGTATGCTTGCCCTTAGTGTCGTGTCGCCCCGCACCGGGCGAAAAGGCGCGAATCGGCGTATACGCCTCAAGCGCGCTTTTCTTGGTGCGTGACTCACTCCACTTTCGGGTTGCGGCGGTTCCCCCTAGCGGGGAACCTTGCACCACCCTAAGGGGGGTGGTCAGTCGTCTCGCCTTTGGCTCGCGCCCTGACGCCGCGCGGATGACGCGGATTGAACGCTTCGCGTCCTGCCATTCCCCCTGAACGGGGGATGACAGGATAGACCGGAACTTTTTGCGTGGGCGCAAAAACTTCCTTTGTCCCCGCGTGGGCGCGGGAACAATCTATTCAATTTCTTTTAAGGGCTTTACCCGCCCCCTAAGGGGGCTTATTGGTGCTCTATGTATGAACGTTGTTATACACATATGCACAATCGCTATGCGCCGTCTTACGTCGTCGCACCACTCCCGCTTAACCTTGCAACGTTATCCGTTGTAAGGTTTCGCTGGTTTACGCTCAGGTGTATATGTGCATAACGAATTTTTTTGACAGGAGCTAGCTTTGAACACATTTGATATTAACGCTCAGAAGCGTGAGAAAATTGTCATATGGCTTGCCAAGTTTGGTTTCTCTACTCGCGATCTGTTATCAAAAATGTTGGGTGTTAACGTTGACGGGCAGGGAGCCTTTTTTAAAAAGTTAGTTGAGAGTGGGATTACGAAAGAGGAGTACGTACCCGGAACACGTAAGCGAGTTATAACTCTGACGCCTGACGGCGTTCAACAAGCAAGAATTTATCAACCCGATCTTGAAGTAAAAGCTCTGCGTAAGTTTCCATTACACACACTCATTCATAGTTATAGTATCCAGTCATTTTTAACTACTCAGAAAGGTGTTAAGGATTTTTTTAGTGAAACCGAATTAGCCAAAAGAAAATTTATTCGCAGACCTGATCTTCTAATCGTCAATGATGCTGGCGTTAAGATAGCGATTGAAGTTGAGTTAACACAGAAGGACGTTAACCGGGTTTACTTCAACTTTTATGGTCACGTTCAGGATTGGCAGCAGGAAAGAATAGACCATGTGATTTATTTGTTTTCTTCTCCAACGGTTTTAGCCAGATATGAAGAACTCTATCGAAAGAATCCTTGGCCTAAATTTATTACAACTGATGGGAACGTTCGACACATGAGCAGATCAGGATCTGTTGATCCCTCACACGCTCACACTCATGGGCTGATGTATTTTCATAAGTTTGAACCTTACGCCTTGTAGGAAGGAGTTTTGATATGCAGTACCCGTTTGGTTACATCCCTGATGAAGATAAAACTGGTATCAAGCGTTGGAATCTAATTCACGATGAAATGATGCCAATCCTTGGCTTGTATAAGCAGTCCGACATTACCGATATTTTTGTTGACCGGTACGACAAAATTAATGTTATGCGTCGTGGAGTCCTTGAGAAAACTGACTGCGCATTTAATTCAGAAGAAGCGTTAGTATCGTTGATTGAACAACTCCGTAAAACACTAAATCAGGATTTTGGCTTAAACGCCCCTATCCTTGATGCACGTCTACCTGATGGTAGCCGTTTAAACTGCACTCATGTATCAGTGACGCCGCAAGGCTCGTCAATGTCGCTGCGTAAAGTTCCAGTAATTGCTTTATCGAAAAGTAACTTCATTGATTCGGGGATGCTGACAGAAGAGATGTTAGCTTACCTCGTCGAGATGATTGAGCAGAAAGATATATTCCTGATCTCTGGTAACATGGGTTCTGGTAAAACATCGCTGCTGCGTTTTCTATCAGAGTACATTGATAAACGTGAACGACTCATCACAGCCGAAGATACTCAAGAATTACATATCAATGAACGCTTTCCGTTTGGTCTTGCAATGGAAGCTGCAAAGCGTAAAGACAGCCCTATAGATCTCCCGGCTCTTATACACGCAACGTTGCGTCAACAACCAGATCGTGTTTGGGTAGGTGAATTTCGTGTTGCCGAAGCCGTAGATGCTTTTATGCAGATTATCTACACGGGCGTTCGGGGATGTGCAGGGACTATTCACGGTAGCAGTTGCCTGAATGCAATCATTCGTATGCAGTATCTTTTAGCGTCCTCAGGTAAGGTTGATTATCATCTTACGGGTGAGCTGATTCGCGGAGCTATCAACGTCATTATACAGACTCACCGTGATCCAAAATGGGGAAGACGTGTAACGGAAATTGGCCGTTTGGTTGATGGCGAAGTTAAGTTGATTTTTAAGTTCAATACCAAAACTGGCGAGCATGAGCGGGTTGAAGGTAATTAGATTTGATGCGGTTTTGTTTGTGGGAGATATTTGTTGAACTGCTGACAACTATCAGCTTTATAGCTTCCTGCAATGGGTTGAGGGTGTATAGGAAATTTCCTATTGCATCCCTCTACCTCAGGAAATATGGCAGTTTACAAAACTTGCTATTGATAGAAGTATGTAAAGAATGTAAAGTTCGTGACATACAAATCAAGATTTTTTACTTTTTGGTACTACTTGATTTGTTTCTCCTGCGAGGCGAGCCATCTGGCCTGAACTCAGGCGGGGGATTGATTGGAGTACGGTTCTGTTCCGCAAGGGCTAACCACTGCTCTTTTTCGTCTAGGGATTGACTCTTTTCTGCGTTTATCGTCATTACGATTTCCGTTGCGTCAATCCCCAAGGCGTTTGCGATATCTAAGCATTTTTCTCGGCTTAACCAAACCTTCCCATACCTTAGCGTCGTTATGAACTGACGGCTAACACCTAGATACTCAGCTATCTTCCAGTTGGCATTTAGTCTCGTGTGGCGCTTCAAGGCTTCAATGTAATCGTAAAGTTTTTTCATCTCTTTGTTGAACCTAGTCCTGTTCAGTGCTATAAGAGCCTTATGTAATACTGATTGGTTTTACTTAACAATGCAAGATAAACAGACTACTGCTAACGAGCAGGGAAATCCGAACCTCACGAACGCGAAGGTTTTCAATGCCAGGAACATGAAAGCTGGCATTCCACAGCAGATGTACATCCTTCTGCTGTTCCTGAACATCTTTGCGCTCGTACTTGCGATTAAGTTTTTCAGCATTCTGTCGGTGCTGGCATTCATTGTTTTCGTTTTGCTGACGGTGATCCCTATGTACATCATCCACAGCGAAGATCCTGATGCTCATATCGTTTGGCGTCGTGTGATCTTCAGCTCAGGGAATCTCAATAACAGCAAAACAACACAGCGAAAAGTTGTCTTTATCAAACTCTCTAGCCATAAAGGATAATGTTACATGAAACAGAAAGTTATGGGTAAATTTTCACAGGTAAAACACAAGGGGATGAAGTGGGCGTCCCTTGTCGGTGCCTCGTTGTTTTCTACGGCGGCACTCGCTGTAAACAATGATGTTTCTCTGCCTAGTGCTGATAGTAGCTATATGCAGAAAATTATCAATTGGATGCAGGAGGTTATGGACGTTATCGGCGGTGCAGGTACATTGTTTGTTGCCTTTTTATCCGCTTGCGTAGCAATCCTTATGTGGATCGCTATTCCGAAACAAAGTGGCGGGGCGCTCGCTTGGGTTCTGCGTGTTTGTATCGGTGCTATTGCCGTGTTTAACCTTGCCTTGCTGTTCGCTTGGTTGCAGAAGTAAGGGGGTAACACCATGCCTTCTAGTCAATATAACGAACAATTGAATCTGGCCGGTCACGATGAAGGGGCGGTGTATACATACACTGGCACCGTTGTTGGTGGTTTGGCGTTAACCGGCGTAGACCCTTCATCTATCACAGAGCCGGTACGCAAGTCTCTTAGCGTGATTTTACGTAACATTATTCAGTTACTTCCGGCCAACGTGTCATTATCGGAATATTATCTGCACTATGAAGGCGCTAAGGTTAAGCTGGCAGAACGTGAGAACCCACGTAGCCAGCTCCTTTCAAAACGCCGTCAGGCATTCTTAAATAAAGTACGTGATCTCAATGATTCCAAGTTGTTTTGGACTATAGAGATTATGCCGGATGAAAATCTGAACAGCATTTTCTCGACTACCTTTGCGAAGAATCTATTTAACAGCATTTTTGATCCCGATGCACGTAAACGTGTCGGGCTTGTATTCAAAAATAAAGATGCCTACATGATAGAGGTTGAAGAGTATCAGAAGCAGTGCCGTAAGTTACACGATACGTTAAAAGATCTCGATGGCCGTTTATCGTTCTTCTCTCCTGATAATGTGGAAATGGGCGTTGAAGGTATCTGGCGGCTACAAAAATTTCTGGCGAACTTCAATCCTCGTTATCTGACTAATAAGCCTTGCCCCGTTCCTACAGAAAATTGGGATCAGTACACGCTTGACGCCGAAGATGTTAAGAACGTCATGGTTGATGGTGTGCCGATGCTGAAAATCGAGTCTGTAGAACCGGTATACGTCCGTATAGCAAGTATCGTTCAGCAAGGGCAGAAAGCAGTTCCCGAGGGCGTTTGGGCTAGCGATGTAAGCGGAAAACGTCCCACTTTATTACGTGGGAACTATGTATTCTTCAACCGTTTCAGTACGGTTTCAGCTTTAAAACGCTCATTGATTCTCACTGCTAAAGAGAACGAAATTTACCGTAATCAAATTAGTTTCGCTGAATTAATGAATAACCGTGTAGATAGTGAACGCCTTGAGAATAAGGTTAAACAAAATCCGCACCTTAAAAAGATGCAAGAAGAACTAATGGATGCGTCAAACTCGCCAGATCGTATTGGTGAGTATGTTTCGTCTATAGCGGTTTTTAATACTGACCCCTATAAGCTAATCGAGGCGGCAAAAGAAGTTGATCGTGTTATTTCTGACTCCATGACTTTAATTTGGGAAGGGGTTGGGCTTGAAGATGCGTATTTCAATATGCAGGTCTGTAGCCCTAAAAAATCCTACAGAACCATGCTTTATAATTCCTCTCAAGTCGGTGCGGCAGCGCTGTTTTATCGTTCGCATCAGGGTATTAAAACATGGGATAAAGGTTTTGAAAAAGAGGAGGCTTGGTACGTCTTTGAGTCAGATGATGGTACGCCTTTCTTCTTTACTCCCAATGTCGGTGAAAAATGCCTTATTAATGGTGTTGGCCCGACTCGTTCAGGGAAATCGTTCTTAAAAAATGTCATAGCGTCACATTTTACTAAGTTAGGTGGAATGTATTCTGCTCTGGATATTGATCAAGGTACATTGCCGCTGGCGAACTTCTTTAAAGAAGATGGAGCCGCATTTACGTTATCCGATGATATGCAATCGGGATTTAGTACATTCGCTACACCTGAAAGTGAAAATGATACCGATTTTATTGTTCACGTTATTGAGCAAATAAAAATGATGGTTAAGTTCAATGAACGTGAAGAAGATAAATATCTTACTCCAGATGAATCTAATGAGCTTGCCGATGCAATTAAAAGTTTGCTGCGTCAGCAATTCGGTAATCAGGAAGGGCGTTTGTCAGTTAATACCCTTTCTACATTGATGGCTAAATGTGGAAACAGTATTCGTAATAAAATGGCTGCGTTCTTTGATAATGGCTATTATGCACGGCTTTTTGATAATGAAGTAGATGCTATCGGTGTTCTGGATAAGCCAGTGGCCGCCTATAACCTTGCAGCAGTAAAAGATAAGCCGCAAACAGCACAGCTTGTGCAGCATGAAATATTTTTCCGTATTGTTCGCCTCTTTGAGTCTGCAAAATATCGTAACCTACCAAAAATGCTCGATATTGATGAGGCTCAGTACACACTCTCTGTTCCCGGTGCGGCTAATTGGGCGATAACCAAAGCTCGTACTTGGTTTAAGCACGGTGGCGGTATGAGTTTCTGGACACAGAACCCACAGCATTACTCAAATTTGGATGAGTGGGAAACTCTGCGTTCTGCTGCTTCTGTCTTTATCTTTATGAGTGATCCAAAAGCAAACACGGAACACTATGTTAAAGCGTTCGGTATTTCTCCTGACGAAGTAGATATTATAAGGAAATTAAAACGAGCGCAGCAGGCTTATATCGTTATCCCGGAGGCTCAAATAGCGAAAGTTATTAATTTGATTGTAGAGTCAGAACAATACGCTATATGTACGTCTACTGCACATGAGGCAGCTCTGGCGCAAAGTATTTATGCTGAAACGGATGATATAGATGAAGCAATAGGCCGGATTGTTGAGGGGCTTAAACTGCCAAAAACACCGGTTGAGACAGAACGTGATATGGAGACTATGTACCTATGAAACGTACATTATTAGCTGTAATCATGGCTGGTATCCTTTCCTCTCCTGTTTATGCAGGTGTGCCTGTTGATGACTTTACACAAATTGCAGGTCAGCTACGTGAGCTTTCACAGGGTATCCGTGATTATGAGGAATACATTAAACAAACCGCTTTAAGTAATACGCAGTTGCTTGAAGCGTATAAGCGTTATGATCAGATGCTGGCAGATTATCAGCAGGTTTTGCGTGAAGCAGAACGACTAAAAACGACTTTACAGGGGGTTGATTTACAGAACTTCCTTAATAACCTGAAAAATATTGACCTTTATGACCCTCGTTATGCGTCTGGTGACGATCCAAACGTTGGTAGTAAGCCTTGGGATGATGCGGTAGAGCGTAATAAGCTCCTGAACGGTTGGGGTATGTCAGATCAAGAATGGTCAGAAATGAATGCGGCTATTCCTTATACTGGCGATGATCGCGAACGTGCAAAAGCAATATTCCAATATCGGAAACGTAAAGCCGAAGCGTCTGTTAGACAGGATTTAGCGTCTAAAAACTTTGACGCTAATATTGTCAGCCAAACAGAACAAGCGCAACAAACAAAAGAAGCACTTGATGCTTTAGGTGACAATGATTCGCTTGCAACTCAACAATTAATTGCGCGTCAGAATCAATTAATGATTGAGCAAAATCTTAACCAGCAAGCGCAGACTAATACCGACTTTAGTATGTCTAATCAAATTGCTAATGATTATTTTAATAAGATGGCAAGAGCAAGAGCGCTTAAAGAAAAGTCTATGGCTGATTCATATAAAGGGGATAAATAATGAATAAGTTAAATATATTTATTTCAATCGTTGCATTAAATATTGTCTCTTTAAGTGCTAATGCGGCTGATAAATATGTTGATCCAATTCAAAAGAAAATTGATGAGCAGCATAAGCCACTGATTGAAAAATTCAAAAAAAGCTGTCAATCAAAAAACACGATAGGATGTCAGATAGAGGCCGCTAATCGCGCTGATGAAGCGATTCCTAATCGTGGAACCCCTCGTTATTGTAAGCAAGCCTATGCTGGTTACTCTAATACACAGAGTAAACAAAAGCTAAGTGAGTTAGTTAAGCTATATGACTCTCTTGATGGACAGTCTACAGCAATAAGATGGCCGGGGAAAATAACACAAGCAAATGTTGATTTTGAGGCATCTTGCTTGCTCGAAAAACTTGGCGAACGTAGAGACGGTATTGTAGGCGCAAAATTATATCTTGGGTTATCCCCTAGGTAAATAATTAGGCGTTTTTTTATTACGGTTAGTCCGTAAGGAGATTACTTTGTCTAAAAACAGGCTTTTGATATTTCTGTTTGGCATGTTTGCTATATTTCCTGCGTTTGCTATTGATAATGCGCTTACTCAGAAAATAGACGCAAATATTAATGAATATATAAATGCCGTGCTTTCAAGTTCGGGTAGTGACATTTATGTGTTCGTTATGGCGGTGGCGACATTTCTTATGTTCGTCTGCGCCGTTGGTGAAATTTTGAAGTTCATCGCTGGCCGTGCTGATTGGGTAGCAATGCTGACACTCGTCATTCTATGGTTTGTAACTATGGCGTTTATTACATCATATGGCATGGTTACAGATACCGTTAAATATGCGTTTAACGAGATGGCTGACACCTTCCAGTATCTGACAATTGGTTCCCGAGACAGAATGTTCCTTTCTAACTTCATCGATAGGGTTATTAACCAAGCTGTACAGGCTCCTGATGTTGGCTTCACTGATACTATCTATATGTGGGCTATTACTATCATTTGGGCGGTAATTTCGCTGTTCCTGCAAGTAGCTTTCTACCTTTCAGATGTATACGTAACGTTAGGTGTTGGACTGGCTCAAATGATTGGTGTGCTTTTTATTCCTTTCCTCATTGCACCGTGGACGAGAAGCATTTTCGATGGTTGGGTTCGATTCATGATTGGTTGGGGGATCTGCGGAATTATTTTGCGCCTAACCTGCTTATTAACCATGTTGGTGATGAAAGCGACAATCAATGCTGCGGGTGATTTTCAAAACCCCGGTACAGCGCTGATTAATAGTAATTATGATATTTCAGCCCCATTAGTGGTTACTGATGAAAACTTAGGATTGCTTATAGCAATCATCGTATTCGGATTTATTTCTTGCGTAATGATATTCAGCTCTTTCACTTTTGCGAAAATGTTGAGTTCAGGTGTTGGTTCAGCAAGTAACGCTGCTACTAATACAGCTAAGAAACTGGCCGTCCAAGCAGTTAAAGCACTCGTTTAGGTGATAAATTATGCCATTAGATAAAAAAGATGTTGATAAGAGTAATCGGGTAGCTAGCAAAACTAAATTTGCTGTTCTGCGCTCGGATAGAAGTATTTTATTAGCGGCTGTTTTTGGGCTGGCTTTAATTAATATTTACTCGGTGGTTAAAGCTAATAATGCTGTTGAGGCATCTAAACGAACTCATGAAGTCGTTTGGGTGAAAATGTACCCTGATGGCACAACGGCGATTGATGAATTTAAGCCCGAAGATGAGCAACCGGTTTATGTCAGAACGGTAAACTCTGGCCTGTCAAAATATGTAGAGTCCCGTTTTCAGGTTCATGCGGAAACTATTAAGCGTGATTATGCAGAGGCCGGAGTATTTTTGGGTGAGACGTTATTTAATCAGTTCACTGAAAAAACAGGGTTTAACGCTGCGGATAAAGCTACAAAAATTGCGGCTAATCCTTCTGCTCAGTCTCGGATTGATGTGTCTAATGTCAGACTTGACCATTACGATCAGATTGAGGGGGATTTCTCTGGTCAGAAGAAACCTGTAATAAGAACGACGATTACATGGGATGAAACTACTTATAACAGTGAAGGGAAAGTTAACGGCGAACCTAAGCCTCACATGATTCGTATTACATGGACTTTATTGTCTCGCGATCAGGTCAGCGAGAAATCTGTTGGTTGGTTAAAAATAAATCCGCTCGGCATCGTTATTTTGTCTCAAGAAGAACTTGATAGGTAATCACATGAAACTGAAAAAAACATTTTCCCTTTTAGCTGTTACCGCTGTTTTTGCCTATTCGAGCGCAGAAGCCGCACAATGCCGTATTGTTAGCTGGAAAGAAAATATGGTGCTGAAAGTCAATTCAGCCTTGTACCTCGGTACACGTGTCCAGTTACCAGAAGGTACGCAGATTGTTACCTCTGAACCCAAGAACTCTAACCTTCTTTGGGATGTTGACGGGGCAGCAAATCAGGTTCTGATCCGTCCCACATCGGCAGAAAATGGCGGTGAAAAGACAATGGCAACCGTCTTTCTCACGAACGGGCAGGCACTGGACATAGAAGCGACTCGCGTTCCCGCCTCTCAGAATATGGCATGTGTCGTTATAAAAGGCGGTAGCGGCGGCATATTGAGCCGTACTGACCGTAGCGCTATTAACTCTTATTCTGCGGCGGGTATGGCTGATGCTGGCGCAATAAGAAGTCAACTTAATGAAATGCGCCTGAATGCAGAATCCAGCAAGCGTACTGCTGTAATGGATGCTTTACGTAAATACCGTTATCACATTTTTACTCGCTATAACTGGAGCACTGGCTCAGGCTTTGCAGGGAAAAATATCATTTCTGATGTTTATGATGACGGGCGCTTTACGTATATCAGACTGTCTAACCCTAATCGTGGATTAATGGCTGTACAGGCAGAGGTTGGAGGGAAAAAAGCTATTGTCCCGACTAAATACGATGATGCTTATGCTATTTATTCTATGTCAGGTATCTATCCTAAATTTACTCTTACATTAGATGGTGTTGAGCTGGAAATTAAAAGAGCTGATAACGCCACCAATGGGGAATCCTAATTATGGAAGAACGTCAAACCCGCATTGATGAAAAGCCAGCGACCTATAAAAAGAAAGGTCAGCTTTATCTTATTGTTGCTGTCGGGACTATTACCTTATTTCTTTTTATTAATATGATTTACAATATTGTTAATCATAATAAGAAGGAAGACGTAAAGAAAGCAGAGCCAACAGCGCAACAAAAATCTGCTGCTGATAACGATCCTGATCGTTTTCAGAAGCTGCTTAATAATCGTGAGAAGTCTCTGGCACAGGGAGATAAATCCTCAGAACCCAAGAAAAGCCCGTTTGATGTATCGCTCCCTAAAACTTCATCGGCAAGCGCCAGCGGTGCTACTGGAGAAGGTAGTACCGGTACAGGCGATCGCAAGAAAGATTTAATTGGCGATGTAGAAGCCCGCTTTAAGGCGCAGGAAGTTGAACGTGCGCTTAAAGCAAGGCAGACACGATATGCCGACTCCGGTGAAGCTATCTCTCGTCCTGCCAGTTCTATGGGGACAAGCAGCACATCCTCTCTTTCTGGCGGGAAAAATAATAATGCCCAGCGAATTGCTGAATTAGACCAGCAACGCAGCGCCTTACAAAGCCGTATATCCATGATAGAGGCTCAGGGTGTTGATACTGGCGCTCAGGGGCTTGCCGCAGCGAAAGCTGATCTGGCTGCACAACAGAAGATTGCAGGGGAGGCAGTTGGCGGCGGCGGTGATTTTGGCGGTAGCAGCACTGCATCCAAAGTTCCGAGCGGGGTAGTTGGTTATCCGGCAGACAATGAATATCAGGCCAGTGTCGAAGGTAAAGAGAAATTACCGGTTGGCGCTGAAATTAACGCTATTACGACGTACACCGCTATTTCTGATTATACCGGTGGAACAATGAAAGCAATGATTACGCATGATGTTTATGACGCTACTAACTCCTATATTTTGGCTCCTAAGGGTAGCCAGTTAACCATTAAAGCAATCCGCGCATCCGGGGTTAATGAAGTTATCCAGAACCGCCTTGCTTTTACCGTTCAATGGTTAGTTCTGCCAGATGGAAACCGAATTGATTTTCGTAAGGCCAGCGTTCTTGATCGCATGGGAACCCCGGCAGTTGAGGGTGATGAGGTGGATCGCCATCTTGTCGCTCAAATAATGGGTGTTGCTGCGTATGCATTGGTTGGCACTAAAACCAGCTATGAAGGTTCCGGTGATGGTAACGAGAGTTTCGCCGGTAATTTTGGCGAAGGGGCGCGTAATCAGGCATCCGGTATCGCTCAAAAATATCTGCAAATTGTACCTACTGTAACGCTTCATGCCGGTGCGCCAATTCGCATCATTACCGAAGATGAAATGTTTATTAAACCGTGGAAAGTTCTCTATGAAAACTATGTCAATTAAAACCGCTGCCGTACTTTGCTTACTGGCGCTTCCACTGGTCACACAAGCCGCGCGTAATCCATTTTCTGGCAGCAGCACAACGACGAGCGGCTCATCAGCGGTAAAACCTTACACTGTTACGGAAGTGTCTACGACCTCAAGCCGCCCAATGTATGGCTATGACGTTAATGTGAACGGGTCATTTACTAATGGTGGCTCGATACCAGCTAACGCCAAAGACCCGCGTTACCAGTTTGTCGATCCACTGACTGTATATATGCGTACTGTCTGGCCGGAGGATGTAAAAACGGTACGTCAGGCTATTGATTATTTGCTTGAGCCTACGGGGTATCGCCTCGTTACAAGCTATCCAGCTCCGAGAGAGGCGGCATTGCTGGTTGATAAGCCTATTCCGCCGATTGCGTATGTTCACCGCACAATGCCGGTTTTAGATGCGCTGCAACTTCTGGTTGGCCTCGATAACTACGTTGTAGTTGATCATGCTCACCACCTCGTTTCATTCCAGAACAACAGGTAATAGCCATGAAAAAAATTATTCTTATTTTAACTACAGTTGCGCTGATATCAGGGTGTTCCACGACGATGAAGGGAGGAAGCGGCCAGCTATTCGAATTATCAGAACGGCACGTAATTTATCGCGATCTGACGGTTCCAGAAGGGCTTGGCAACGAGCCGCAACGTCAGAACGTCACAGCTCCAGGTATTGCTCCATGAAAAAACGTACCCTTTTGATGATGCTATTTGCTGTATGCGGTCAGACTCTGGCCGCCAGTGACGCGGAGTTATTATACGCTTCGCTTTATGGCGATTCGGCAGAACCGGCACAATCAGTTGTGCCGGTAAGCTACAACAGTGAGAGATATGGCGATGAACCCCGCGCATCAGCTCAGTGGACACAAGCGATGCAATCATCATGGGGTAAAACACGTTCTCTTGATCAACTGGCGACTATTCAGAAAGAAGTCGTAAAAGAAATTAAAGCGGTTGTATCTCATCCTGTAATTAATGGTGTTCGCCGTGACATTCCGGCAGATATAGCCGAGATAATTACACGGTACGCTGAAAAATATAATATCAGTGAGGAATTAATAAAGGCATTGATACAGCAAGAATCATCATTCAATCCTAACGCTATAAGCAAGGCAGGTGCTAAAGGGCTGATGCAATTAATGCCTGTTCATACGGATTCAAAGGGTATTGATCCTTTTGACCCAGAGCAAAATATAAAAACTGGAATGGGTTTTCTTTCACATTTATTAAATAAATATGGCGATTTACGCTTGGCTCTTGCTGCGTACAATGCCGGGGAAAAAGCAGTAGATAAATATGGTGATGTACCACCATATAAAGAAACTCAAGACTATGTTAAACGCATCATGGGGATGCTTGGGGGTTAAATGAAAAAGTTAATTATCAGTGCGTTACTTTGTATTTTCTTGCCGTTACAAGCGGCTTATGCCGATGAAAATTATGATGATGTTGATTTGGGTGATGTTGTTTCTGAACCTGTAAATAATAGTGATCCATGTACAGTGGTTTTATGTATGTATGGTAAGGCTACAGGTAACAGTAGTAGTGAATGCAGTGGTGCTGAACGGAAATTTTTCAGCATTATAAAGAAAAAACATGGGGCATTTAATCCAAGTCGTACTTTTAATGCCCGTAAGTCGTTCCTGAATGGGTGTCCTGCGGCTACTGCTGATGTTATTGATAAAATCATGAGCAAGTATGGGCGTATTCGCTGGTAGGATCGTAATGAAATAGGCTTCATACAAAAAAGGTGATTATCATGGCTTCAAGAGGTGTTAATAAAGTAATTCTGGTCGGCAATTTAGGCCAAGATCCTGAAGTGCGTTATATGCCGAACGGCGGCGCAGTTGCCAATATCACGTTAGCCACGTCAGAAAGCTGGCGTGACAAACAAACTGGTGAGATGAAAGAGCAGACTGAATGGCATCGCGTAGTATTATTCGGGAAGCTGGCCGAGGTCGCCGGTGAATATGGGGTCTGACGCTCAGTGGAACGAAAACTCACGTTAAGCAACGTTTTCTGCCTCTGACGCCTCTTTTAATGGTCTCAGATGTCCTTTGGTCACCAGTTCTGCCAGCGTGAAGGAATAATGGCCGAGCATATTGATATGTCCGTGGCAAAGCGGGGAGAGGCGTGCGATATCTTCATCATTCAGTGTTTCACCCTGCGCCCGGAGATGATCCAGGGCTGCCTGCATATAAATAGTGTTCCATAACACGACGGCGTTAGTGACCAGCCCCAGTGTGCCCAGTTGATCTTCCTGACCGTCGGTATATCGTTTTCTTATCTCACCTTTTTGACCGTGACAGATGGCTCTGGCAACGGCATGGCGACTTTCTCCCCGATTAAGCTGGGTCAGAATGCGCCGGCGGTAATCTTCATCATCAATATAATTAAGCAGATACAGCGTTTTGTTGATGCGCCCCACTTCAATGATTGCCTGAGTCAGTCCGGAAGGACGTTCACTTTTCAGCAATGAACGGACCAGCACTGAAACCTGTACTTTGCCCAGCTTCAGGGAGCCAGCGGTCCGGATCATTTCGTCCCACTGAAGGACTATTTTTCGGGGATCTGATTGCCCTCTGGCAATATCATTCAGCACGCCATAGTCGGCATCATGGTCCATTCGCCAGAAAACCGAAGCACCGGCATCAGCCAGGCGTGGAGAAAACTGGTATCCCAGCAGCCAGAAAAGGCCAAAGACAAGTTCGCTGGCACCTGCTGTATCGGTCATAATTTCGGTTGGATTCAGCCCGGTCTCCTGTTCCAGAAGACCTTCCAGCACAAAGATAGAGTCCCTCAGCGTCCCCGGTATAACGATGCCATGAAAGCCGGAATACTGATCGGACACAAAGTTGTACCAGGTGATCCCTCTGTTATTACCAAAGTATTTGCGGTTCGGTCCGGCATTGATTGTTCTGACTGGCGTAACAAAGCGCATTCCATCTGCAGATGCCACTTCTCCTCCACCCCATATCTGTGCCAGTGGCTGCGTTGCCTGAAAATCAACCAGTCTGGCATTAGCGCTGGTGATAGTTTCAGCCCGCAGATAGTTCGCTTTTGTCCAGTTCAGCCGGTGTCGGGTCAGTGCAGGAACATTTGATCTGATCAGTGGTTCCAGACCGATATTGCAGGCTTCAGCCATCAGCACGGCGCTGATGCTGACGGGCAGATCATCAACTCTGGCACTGGCTTCACTAGCATGGAAAAACTCATCAGCAAATCCGGTATGGGCGTTAATTTCGAGCAGCAACTCCGTTAAATCCACCGGAGGGAGTAGATCACTGATCATTTTGCTCAGTCGTTTCAGACTGTCCGGCTCATCAAGACTGGCGAGGGGAGAAATTGTCAACCGGGGCTTCGGGCCAGAAACATCGAGTTCGACAGCCTCATTTTCGCAAAGACGTGCAGCAACCTGTCTGTAACGACTATCAAGCTGATGACCCAGAGATTTTATTGCTTCCTGCGGGTCTGTCGGGTGCCCCAAAGAACGATAAACCTTAATCCGGTTTGCCTGCCAGTCAGCACCCTGTAGTAATCTTGCACGAGGATCTCCCCACCGGTTACTGCCGGTAACGTAGACATCCCTCCGCCTCAGACTATCCTGCAGTTTACTGAGAAAGCAGAGCGTGTATCCCCTGCGGGTGATATGTTTTTCCTTGTTAATCACCAGCCGTTTCCATGACCGACTGATAATTTCCGTTGGTGCGTCGTCAAAAAACTGCCGCCGTGAGCTGAACTCCCGGCTGAGGTAGTCACAGGCATTCAGAGTGGTAACCCCGGCAGGTGCGGATGAAAATTTAACGGTATTCAGCAGATGGGGCAGGAAACGACGAACGCGCCCGTACTGCTCCACCATTTCTTCATGAAAATTATCGTCTGAGGGCCGGGCAATTTCACGGACAAGCGTGATGATTTCAGCCAGCTTTTGCCTTGGGATGTAGCTGAACACCTCAGCACGAATCGATTCGTCCGGTGTTTCTTCTTTCAGCAGGTACGAACATGCGCTGGCGAGCGCCAATGCAGATTTATCCAGATCCTTCAGCGAGCGGAGCCGTTTTTTCTGCCCAATCTTTCTGGCGTCACGGATGATAACGGCCAGCATGGCGTCCAGAACGGGGGGGTAAGCGGGAACCCCAGAAAATTCCGCCATTCCGCATTGTGGAATTTTTTGGGGGGGTGGTCCGCGGCATGACGACCCGCCAAAGGCTACCGCATCTATCTGAGGCGCTGTGGCGCGACGCTGAAACCCCGGGGAATTCCGCTACTCCAGTTCCAGGTCCGCAATAGTTCGTCCAGGTCGGGTGGCGTACGCCGGAAACGCCGATTTTTCCGCAACCGTTTCTGCGTTGTCGGCAAGGTGGTCTCAGAGAGCGCTCAAGAAGCGGTTTTTCTCGTATGTTTAGCTACGGTGGCCTAGGAGCCTGCGCGGCAGAAGCCAAATCGGCGGAAGATCGAGGACGATACGGGGATGGCTGCCAGTTACCTTCCTTACCGACCCGACCAATCCTATCTGCTGCCCCCTTCTCTGGGAGAGTGGCTACCTGAAGGGCATCTTGCCTACTTCATCAGCGAGACTGTCGATACGCTGGACTTGAGCGCATTCCACGCCCGGTATGCCGGCGGTGGTCCGGGCAATCAGCCGTTTCATCCGGCGATGATGGTCAAAGTGCTGATCTATGGTTACGCGAGCGGCGTCTTCTCTTCGCGCAAACTAGCCAGGAAGCTGTACGAGGATGTCGCGTTGCGTGTGCTGGCCGCTGGAAACTTCCCGGCCCACCGCACGCTGAGTGACTTCCGTGCCCTACACCTGACCGAGCTTGAGAATTTGTTCGTTCAGGTGGTGCAACTGGCGCGCGAATGTGGGCTGGTGAAGCTTGGCACGATCGCGGTCGACGGCACCAAGGTAAAAGCCAACGCCAGCCGCCACAAGGCGATGAGCTATAAGCGCATGAAGCCGGCCGAGGACGAATTGCATTGCGAGATCAAGGCGCTGCTTGATCGCGCCAAGGCTACCGACGACCAGGAGCGTAACGAGCCGGAGCTGGACATTCCTGCCGAGATTTCTCGCCGCGAGAAGCGCCTGGAGGCGATCCAGGCGGCAAAGGCGCGCCTGGAAGCGCGCCAGCGTGAAGCGGACCAGGCCCGGGGGCGCAGCGAAGACGATGGCCGCCGGCCTCGCCATCCGGATGGCTCGGACAAGGGCGGTGGCTCGTACAAACGCGAGTTTGGTGTGCCGGATGACCGTGATCAGGAAAGCTTCACCGATCCGGACAGCCGGATCATGAAACACGCCGGTGGTGGCTCCGAGCAGAGCTACAACGGGTACACAGCGGTCGATGCCGAGCACCAGATCATCGTGGCGGCGGAGTTGACCAACTGCGCCGCGGACAGTCAGGCGCTGCTGGGCATGCTGGCAGCAGTTCAGGCCAACACCGGAGAAATGCCGGCCCAGACGCTGGCGGATGCGGGATTCCGTAGTGAGGCTGTTCTGGCAAAGGTCGCCGATCACCACGGCGATGTCATCGTTGCCCTCGGCCGCGAGGGACGTGAAGATGCCAAGGTCAATGCCAAGACCCATCCGCATACGGCGGCGATTGCGGCGAAATTGAAAACGGAGCAAGGCGATGCAGCTTACCGCCGGCGCAAGTCGATCGTGGAGGCTCCGAATGGTTGGATCAAGGCGGTGATGGGATTGCGTCAGTTCAGCATGAGGGGCCTGGACAAGGTGCAAGCCGAGTGGAAGCTCGTCTGCATGGCGCTAAATCTGAGGCGAATGGCGTATCTGTGAGGGCGAAGGTTAAATGGGGCGGCTCAAATGCACCCCAGTCGTCATAACACGCCGCGCGCCGCAAGATTGGTATCCTTGGCGCCGACGCCTTGCCAATTGCAGAGAGCGCCGCCGCCATCGTCAGTGCTCTACAGAAAACCGGTCACACGGCTCTGCCGCGCAGACTCCTAGCCTAAATGTGACAGTGGTTGGTAATCCATGCCGCCCGCAAGGGCGGCGGTGGTGGGCCAATAGATGATTTTCAGAGCCTTACTGCCCGTTGACGCCCAATCCCTCGAGCGCGAGTCTAGCCGCAGCGGCGATGACGGCCTCGCTGTGCTTGTCATCCTTGTTAGGCGCCCGGGTGTAGACGGCCAACACAATAGGTGCGCGCCCAGTGGGCCAGACGACGGCATAGTCATTTGCCGTGCCATACACTCCGCAGGTTCCGGTTTTGTCTCCGACTGCCCAGTCTGCCGGCACCGCCGCGCGGATGCGGTGGTTGCCGGTCGTGTTTCCCTTTAGCCAATCAACAAACTGCTGCCGCTGCGGCGCAGCCAGTGCAGAGCCCAGTGTCAGTTTTTGTAAGCTTTCCGTCACGGCGCGCGGCGATGAGGTATCGCGCGCATCGCCTGGGATGGCGGAGTTCAGCTCCAGCTCCCAGCGGTCCAGACGGAACGTGGTATCGCCGATAGAGCGCATGAAGGCCGTCAGCCCGGCCGGGCCGCCCAACTCCTTCAGCAACAAATTGGCGGCGGCGTTATCACTGTATTGCACGGCGGCCGCGGACAGCTCCGCCACCGTCATGCCTGTTGTCAGATATTTTTCCGAGATGGGTGACCACGGAACCAGCGCATTTTTGCCGTAACGGATGGGTGTGTCCAGCAAGCCGGCCTGCTGCTGGCTGCGAGCCAGCACAGCGGCAGCAAGAAAGCCCTTGAATGAGCTGCACAGTGGGAAGCGCTCCTCAGCGCGGTAACTTACAGTTGCGCCTGAGCCGGTATCCATCGCGTACACACCGATGGAGCCGCCAAAGTCCTGTTCGAGTTTAGCGAATGGTTCCGCGACGAGGTTGGTCAGCGCGGTGGCAGAAAAGCCAGCCAGCGGCCATGAGAGACAAGACAGCAGAACTAGACGGCGATACAGTGACATCAACGATATTCCTTGTTTGAAGGTGGAGCTAGGTGTAGCGGCCGGATGTAATCAGGCCGCTACAGCTGGGATTATCACCGAGCGGCAAGCCGCTCCCTCTCCAGAGGCTGTAACGGCTGTAACTGCCCCGGATGGGCACACATCGGGTTGGTAAGTCCCTGGCACCACAACGTCCAGCGCTATTGAAAAACGAATCAGGTCGGCGTTCATGGGTCGGCCACCTCGCCTGACCTCGGCATCCACGTTACGGACGGCCTCAGGAAGTCCTGGCCAAGCCCCGACTATTGGGGCGCGAAGATAGCACCGAGGGTACGCCGGTGTCAACACCAACTGAAAACTGACCCACTTTACCCCTGAATCACCAAAGTAATACTGACCCACCTGGATCATTCGGGTTTGGAATTTTTCCTGACCACTCCCGCCTTCCTCTTGTCCTTCAAGCGGTAGCTTTCGCCGCTCAGGGTCAGGATATGGGCATGGTGCAGCAGCCGATCCAGCATCGCGGCTGTCAGGGTGGTATCGCCGGCAAACGCGTCGGCCCACTGGCTGAACGGCAGGTTCGAGGTCAGGATCATCGCCCCTTTCTCATAGCGCTTCGCCACCACCTGAAAGAACAGGTTCGCTTCCTCGCGTCCGAAAGGCAGGTAGCCGATCTCATCGATCACCAGCAGCCGTGGACCGAGGATGGCGCGGTTGAAGTATTCCTTCAGCCGCCCTTGTCGCTGCGCCGTGCTCAGTTGCAGCATCAGGTCGGCTGCCGTGATGAAGCGTGTCTTGACCCCGGCTTGCGCGGCCTTGTAACCCAAGGCGATGGCGAGGTGGGTCTTGCCGATGCCAGAGGGTCCGATCAGCACCACGTTCTCGGCCCGTTCGACAAACGCCAGACTGCCCAGCTCCTGCACCAGTGCCTTGGGCACGCCGGGGTTGAAGCTGAAGTCATAGTCCTCCAGGGTCTTGATGCCCGGGAAGCAAGCCATCCGCGTCAGCAGTTCGCGGCTGCGCTGCTGGCGACACCCCGCTTCATGCCGCAACAGGTGTTCCAGGAAGTCGGTGAAGCTGAAGTCCTCGCGCACCGCCTGCTGCGCCAGGACGGGGTAATGCGTTGCCACCCGTTCGAGTTTGAGTTGCTGGCACAGGGCGTCGATCCGCTCATGCTGGAGGTTCATCGGCAGGCCTCCCCAATTGCGTCATAGACAGACAGTGGGTGCTGGAGAGATTCCAGTGGTACCGGGCGGAGACTGTTATCCAGCAGGGGGGCCTCGTCGCGCCGCACACGGGATGGCAAGGGTTGCAGGTGTTCCCGCTCCTGCCGCCAACGGTCGATGGGGCGCTCGTTCAGGGTGGCGTGGACCCGCACATTCGCCTCGTCTGCCAACCAGTCACGGACGCGTCGGTTGGCAGCAGCACAATCGAGCAGCAGCCCCGTGCCCTTCATCCGGGTCAGCAACGGGTTGTAGAAGCTCTCGCGGAAGTAGCGATTGAAGCGCTCGACCTTGCCTTTGGTCTGGGCCCGATACGGGCGACACAGCCGGATCCGGAACCCCAGGTCATCGGCCAGTTGAAGCAAGCCGGGGTGAAAACGGTGCTTGCCGTCACCGTAGGCATCGCGTTCCAGCACCACGGTCTTCATGTTGTCGAACAACACCTCGCGGGGCACACCGCCCAGATAGTCAAAAGCCAGCAACAGGGAGTCCCGCACGGACTCGAAGGATTCGTCCGGTACGAAGGTGACAAACGTCATGCGGCTGTATCCCAGCGTGGCGACGAAGGCCGACATGGGGGATCTGGCCCGGCGCAAGACCACGAAATCAGCCTGCAACTGCCGTCCGGGCTCGGTCTCGAAACGGACGGCCGGACCTGCTTCGCGGCGGGCGGGCTTGAGCGTGGCGAGGAAGGCGCGCAATAACGAGAGACCGCCGCCATACCCTTGAGCGCGGATTTCCCGATTCAGGACGGTGGCAGGCAGCCAGATGGGGTGGGCCTGCTCGACCCGTTGCCGCAGATAAGATTCAAATGGCCCCAGTTTGGTGGGGCGTGGTTCACGGGGCTGGTATCGCGCTACCGACGGATCGCGGAGGTAGCGGCGCACGGTATTGCGCGAGACCCCCAACGTGCGGGCGATGTGCCGGATGGAGTGGCCCTGTCGGGCAAGAACTCTGATTTCCACGGTTTGCTCCTGGGTCAACATCGACGGCCTCGAAAAGGCCGCCAAACTAGCCCAGGTGGATCAGTTTTACTTCGCTGGGGTGGGTCAGTTTTACACTGCTGCTAACACGGAACCGCTGAAAATTCCGTCACTCCAGTTCCAGGCCTGCGACGATCGCATCGAGATCGATCGTCTTGCCGCTGCTTTGAAAGGTGTAGTGCCCGTTGAGCAGGATGTGCCGCCATGCCGCAGGCGAAATTTTTGTGATGAGTGCCAGCGCCTTGCTGTTGCCGGCCGCCTCGTACTTGGTCACCAGCCGCGACAAGATTGCCGAGTTGTAGAAAATGATCGTGTTGGCGATCAGCCGTGCGCACTGGTTGCTGATCTCGATTTCAATGTCGGTGCGACCGGTCAGTTCCTTCTTACCGCCGACCTGGGCAATGGCCGAGCGTAGCTGATGGTAGGACTCGAGGCGATTTTGCGAGCGGTGCACGTTGCGTTCCAGTTGCGGATCGCGCAGGTAGCGAAGCGTGTAGATGCTGCGGATGAGCTTGTCGAACTCGAAGATCGCGCGCCGCGTCGGGTTCGTCGTGGTGTAGGTGCACAGCTTGCGGATCAGCGTGCCCTGCGTCATTTCCTTCAGCCCGAGTGTGGCGACGATCCGGTCGATGTTCGGCTTCTCGCGATGGATGAGATCGCAGTCGATTTTCCCGACTGGCCGAATCAGGCACGCCTGATACTGTGCTGGATCGTCAGCGCAGTAGAGTTCTTTCAATTGCGCGTTGAGGTCGGTGAAGCGCGGCTCGAACCGCCGGCCAAACCAATGCAGGATGGCGAAGTTGGCCTTGTTGACGCTGTGCATGTCGCCGGTGATCGCGGTCGGCATGATGTCCGACGTGTTGCGATACCAGATGTCGAACACGTGGTGGGCCTCGTAGTCGTGCGCGCCGATCAGGTAGCCGTTGAGCGGGATGTGGTTGCACAGCAGCGTGTAGGCGACCACGCCCTTGCCGCGCCCGAAGTACTTGCGCGAATAGCGCGCCTTCACGGTCGGCCGTTCGACGCTGAATTTCTGCCCGTCGACGGCACCGTACAGCGTTTCGAGGTCGAACGAGTAGTATGGGAAGATCGGTAGCGTGGCGATGGCGTTGCTGATGCAGTCGTTGGCCGCGTGCAGCGTTGCCTGGCGCAGGTACTGCTGGTAGCCGCTATCCAGCACGTGGTACGGGATGTCGCTGGTGCGCGCCATGACGTGGTTGCCGTGGTTCATCGCTTGCGCGATGATGACCGCCATCAGGCTGTCAGCGTCGGCGACCTTCTTCGCGTAGCGCGGCTGCATGGGCGTGAACGCCGACAGAAACTTGCACTCGTCGTTGACGAAGCGAAACACGTCGGCCACGTCGCAGAACGGAAGCTTCTCGTAGAATGCCTTTTCGCGCGCTTTCTCATTCTCGCTCTTGGGCTTGCGCCAGGTCAGTTTCTGCGTGTCCTTGTTGTATTCGAGGTGCGTCAGCTTGCCCTGTTTCAGCTCGCGGTTGAACGCCAGCCACTGCGTGCGCAGTTCGGCAGTCAGCGCATCGAGTTGGGCATGGACGGGTTGCTGCAGGAAGGGGATCTCCATTTTTGCGAGCACATCGATCTTCCTGTCCATCTCAACCAGTTCATCTGAGAAGTGCCGGTGTTGCAGGCTGTCGTCGAGGTAGAGTTCACCCGATTGGAGACGCTTCCTGATCTGGCGGTACAGCCAGAACTCGTAGCGGTCAGCGTGCAGGCCGGTTGGTTTACCGTCGGCGTCGAAGGTCAGCAGGTACGGCCGCAAGCGTTTCGGAAGTGTCGCCGCGGGCCACTCGTCGAGTGGCCGTTGCGACAGCCGCTGCTGCTTGGCAAAAACACCTTTGGCCCAGGCCAGCGCGGCAAGCCATGGACTGTCTGGATTGGAGCCGGAGAGGTCGAGCGCAACGTACAGTGGACGAAGATGGCGGCGCATGCGGTCGGCCAGCCCGTCCACCGCCTGCCACTGCAAGGCCAGCTTGCTCGCCGGCTTCACGCTCATACGCTGCGCCGTGGTTTGCAGCGTATCGCGAGGCATGATCTTGTAGGCGCGCTGCCGCACCTCGCCGAAGGGCGTGGGATCGGCCACGCTATCATCAACGTAGAGTGACAGCAGGCGGCCTACCCGCGGCGTTTCCTGCTGACGGCGCACCTGCTCGTCGGCAAAGGATTGTTTGGCACCAGCGCTGCTTTCGTCCTCCAACTGCTTCATGTGGTACGCCATCGCATCGACCAGGTTGTCGGAGAGCTGCCGGTAGCGTACCCAGGCATAGCACAGCAGGTAGAGTTGGGTCTGATCGGCCTTCAGATTGCGCAGGTCGTGGACGGTGTAGAAGTTTGCCAGGCTCGCGTAGTACAGCAGGTTCTGCTGCGAGACGTCGAGTTTAGGCAGCAGTGTCTTGGCGATTGCGTGCAGCGGCTCCAGCGTGGCGCGCTTTTCGCGCTCGCGGACCATCTGGCGCCAGCCGAAATTCTTGGCGTCCTGCTTGAGCGCCGCCAGTTGCGACAGGGTGTCATCACGGACCAGAAGCTGGCTCAGCGCGGCCTTGGCAGATTCGTCCAACGCTTGCTCCAGCAGATTGCCCAGGCGCCGGCGCTCGGCGGATAGCGTTTCGCTGACCAACTCTTGCAAGGTCGTATAGCCGGGCCGGATAATCTTGTGCTCATTGAGCCAGACGATCAGCTCGGCGGCGACGAACCCCGGCGTTACGTCACGCCGCACGGTCCGTGCGGCCTGCTGCTCGAGCTGCGGCAGGAAGGCGGCCGACCACGGCCAGTAGCCGAATAGTTTGGCGATCTGCTCGCGCTGGGTGTAGCGTTCATGCTTGGTGATCGCCTTGGGTTCGAACACCTCGCCGTGGAAATAGCGGCTCAGCACGAAAGCGCAATCGTCCTCGACTTCGTCCCAGTCGAAACTGAAGAAGGCATGCTTGGCCTTGAAGTAGCCGATCTGCAAGAGGCAATAGACCTTGGCATGAAGACTGGGCCGGCTGTTGGCAAGCGCCAACTCGGTTTCTGTCACAGCCAGATATTCCAGCTGCTGCGCATCATCGAACTCCGGCAGGCCATACAAGGCCTCCTGTTCGGCGTCGGATAGGACGCTGAGTAGCTTGTTCTTCTTGCTCATGGCCCGTTCTTGCTATCTTGAGGTTTCGTAGAAACATGGGGCATTTTCGATTCTACTGAAATAATCGTTATTATCGCGTTACTCGCTTTTCGAATCGCAACCTGTCCATATGAAAACGGGCCAGACTACGGCTTCGAGTTCTACCCCAGTCGGCTTTCCCGATGCGGATTCGCTGGCTGCCTTGCGCGGCTGGTACGCGGGACTCAGCTCTCGCGCGGCCGTTGAACACTACCTGGCGGCACGCAAGGCCGCCGGTCAATCAGCGCGAGGGATGCTGGGGCATATCCGCCGCCAGCTCATCGTTTTCGCCAACAGCCGCCACCGGCCGGATCTGGCCGACGTGTTCCAGCACGCCCCCGAAGAGCGACAGGGGCGCGCGGGTGCCGTCGAACGCGCGATCCGGCTCTTGCCCACGCTGCCGGCGCCGAAGCCCCAGATCAGCGACAGCATCGACCAGTGGCTGTCTCCGAGGACCGTCAGGGCACTGCAGGCGTACGGTATCCACACCCTCTCGGCGCTGACCGTGCGCATTCCCCGCCGGCGTGGCTGGTGGAAAGCCATCGAGGGACTCGGCATGACAGGCGCCCGGCAGGTCGAGGCTTTCTTTGCCGCACATCCGCAGCTCACCGAGCGCGCCCGGGCCCTGATCCCGATTATTCAGCCCAGCGGCATCGTGCCGTGGGAGCAGTTGCGTCTGCCGAACGAAGTCGACGGCTCGCAGGGCAATTTCCGGGCCCCGCGCAACGCTTGCACGCTGAATGCGACCAACGACTACGAGGCCGTGCAGGCCTGGCTGGCGCTGCACGAGACTGTCGCCACACAGCGCGCCTATCGCAAGGAGGCTGCGCGGCTAATCCTGTGGGCCATCGTCGAACGCGGACGGGCGCTATCATCCCTGACCACGGACGATGCAATCGCGTACCGGGCCTTTGTCCGGCACCCGACCCCGCGCGAGCGTTGGGTGGGGCCACCTCGACCACGCGATTCGGTGGAATGGCGCCCCTTCTCGGGCGGCTTGTCCGCACGCTCGGCAGCGTATGCGCTGACGGTGCTCTCGGCGCTGTTCCGGTGGCTCATCGAGCAGCGCTATGTGCTGGCCAACCCTTTCGCCGGCGTCAAGGTACGCGGTCACGCCTTGCGGCCCGCACTGGATACGGCGCGAGGCTTTACCGAGGGAGAATGGCTACTGCTGCGCGCCATTGCAGACGGCCTGGAATGGTCCTACGGCTGGTCCGAGCCGGCAGCACAACGCCTGCGCTTCATGC
Source organism: Phytobacter ursingii (assembly GCF_001022135.1). GTDB lineage: Bacteria > Pseudomonadota > Gammaproteobacteria > Enterobacterales > Enterobacteriaceae > Phytobacter > Phytobacter ursingii. The sequence goes on from NZ_CP011598.1 coordinate 39,003, forward strand.
TCGACTTCGGCTATGCCACGGGCCTGCGCGCTAGCGAACTGGTCGGCGCCGTCCTGGGTAATGTCCGCCTCGACGAGCACGGTGACCACTGGCTGCATTTGGTTGGCAAAGGTGGCAAACCAGGTAAGGTGGCCTTGCCGCCGCTCGCGTATACGGCGCTGGACCAATACTTGGCACAGCGTCAACTGCCAGTCAGCCGGGAACGGTGGAATCCGAAAACGCCCCTGGTGGGCAGTCTTGGGGAAGACGGTAATGCCGGCATCACCGGCCCTCACCTTTGGTGCGTGTTGCGAAGATTCTTTACGCAAGCCGCTGAGGCCATTGAGGCCGATCATCCGGTCGCCGCCGAAAAGCTGCGCCGTGCCACGCCTCATTGGATGCGTCACAGTCATGCCAGCCATGCGTTGGCCCGGGGAGCTCAGCTCACCGCGGTGCGCGACAACCTACGCCATGCGTCGATCGCCACGACGTCGATGTATTTGCATGGCGATGAGCTCGAGCGCGCCAGGCAGATGCGGCAGGCTTTTGGCGCTCGTCACGTCAAGCGAGGAGTCGACTGAATTTTCATCATACGGAATGACGGAATTTTCTGGGATTCCCGCTTAGAACCCCAGAACGTCCAATGCATCATCCAGCGCCAGCGTTTCCCATGCAAGGACAAAGGCAACCAGAACCGCCATCCTTTTCTGCGGTGACATCCTGGCAATATTGAACACCGAAGTCATACCAGCATAACGTGCGAGATTTTTCAGGCGCACAGCCGGGAGTGTACTCAGGTTTTCAGCATGCAGGCCAAAATCGTTCAGAGTTTTCCAGCGTTCAATTGCTTCATTAAACGCCGGACCACTGATGGTCACAGGGCCCTTTTTCAGTGATTCCAGTAAAGACAGGCGGCTGCAATCAGTTGGCCCCAGCAGCATCTCCAGCTGTGAACGCTGTTCGGCTGACGGTATCAGTGCCAGTTTGTTCCACAGGCGCAACGTCGCCTTTTCCCTTACCTCTGAAATCAACCGGGTCAGCGTAGTGGCTCCGGGGAGAATAATACGATGTTGCATAAGCCACCCTGTCGCCAGATCGAAAAGCAGGCCAGGACGTTCGTTGCTTATCCAGCTCCGGGTATATAAAAGACGGGTAAGGCGAAATGTCCAGGGCCAGGCAAATTCACGATACTGATAGTGCTGACGTATCAGCGCTGCATGCTCACGGCGGGTATTTTCCCTCTGACCGTATTCTGCAAGAACGGTGATATCACGAATCCCGAGCTGTCTGGCGGTAAAATGCCGGACGCCGGAAGGAATATGATTCATATCGGTGAGGAAGGTGCCCAGAAAACGGACACATCCAATTTGCAGGGCAATGCCCAGACGGTTGTGATCACCTCTGCTTTTTCCGATAAATTCCTTGTCTGCTTCATCAAGGTGAAAATATCGTGCCAGCTGAAGCTCATCCGGTTCACCGGTGAATCTGCCATAGCTTTCAGTCTGCTCAGTGGTCAGAAAGTCAACGGGCATATCGGCCTCCCTGCCTGACGGGCATTTAGTAACATTTTTCCAACCGTACGAAATGTTATAAATTATCAGACATAGTAAAACGGCTTCGTTTGAGTGTCCATTAAATCGTCATTTTGGCATAATAGACACATCGTGTCTGATATTCGATTTAAGGTACATTTTATGCGAATTTTTGGTTATGCGCGGGTCTCAACCAGCCAGCAGTCCCTCGATATTCAGATCAGAGCGCTCAAAGATGCAGGGGTAAAAGCTAACCGCATCTTTACCGACAAGGCATCCGGCAGTTCAACAGATCGGGAAGGGCTGGATTTGCTGAGGATGAAGGTGGAGGAAGGTGATGTCATTCTGGTTAAGAAGCTCGACCGTCTTGGCCGCGACACTGCCGATATGATCCAACTGATAAAGGAATTTGACGCTCAGGGCGTGGCAGTCCGGTTCATTGATGACGGGATCAGTACCGACGGTGATATGGGGCAAATGGTGGTCACCATCCTGTCGGCTGTGGCACAGGCTGAACGCCGGAGGATCCTAGAACGCACGAATGAGGGCCGACAGGAAGCAAAGCTGAAAGGAATCAAATTTGGCCGCAGGCGTACCGTGGACAGGAACGTCGTGCTGACGCTTCATCAGAAGGGCACTGGTGCAACGGAAATTGCTCATCAGCTCAGTATTGCCCGCTCCACGGTTTATAAAATTCTTGAAGACGAAAGGGCCTCGTGATACGCCTATTTTTATAGGTTAATGTCATGATAATAATGGTTTCTTAGACGTCAGGTGGCACTTTTCGGGGAAATGTGCGCGGAACCCCTATTTGTTTATTTTTCTAAATACATTCAAATATGTATCCGCTCATGAGACAATAACCCTGGTAAATGCTTCAATAATATTGAAAAAGGAAGAGTATGAGTATTCAACATTTTCGTGTCGCCCTTATTCCCTTTTTTGCGGCATTTTGCCTTCCTGTTTTTGCTCACCCAGAAACGCTGGTGAAAGTAAAAGATGCTGAAGATCAGTTGGGTGCACGAGTGGGTTACATCGAACTGGATCTCAACAGCGGTAAGATCCTTGAGAGTTTTCGCCCCGAAGAACGTTTTCCAATGATGAGCACTTTTAAAGTTCTGCTATGTGGTGCGGTATTATCCCGTGTTGACGCCGGGCAAGAGCAACTCGGTCGCCGCATACACTATTCTCAGAATGACTTGGTTGAGTACTCACCAGTCACAGAAAAGCATCTTACGGATGGCATGACAGTAAGAGAATTATGCAGTGCTGCCATAACCATGAGTGATAACACTGCTGCCAACTTACTTCTGACAACGATCGGAGGACCGAAGGAGCTAACCGCTTTTTTGCACAACATGGGGGATCATGTAACTCGCCTTGATCGTTGGGAACCGGAGCTGAATGAAGCCATACCAAACGACGAGCGTGACACCACGATGCCTGCAGCAATGGCAACAACGTTGCGCAAACTATTAACTGGCGAACTACTTACTCTAGCTTCCCGGCAACAATTAATAGACTGGATGGAGGCGGATAAAGTTGCAGGACCACTTCTGCGCTCGGCCCTTCCGGCTGGCTGGTTTATTGCTGATAAATCTGGAGCCGGTGAGCGTGGGTCTCGCGGTATCATTGCAGCACTGGGGCCAGATGGTAAGCCCTCCCGTATCGTAGTTATCTACACGACGGGGAGTCAGGCAACTATGGATGAACGAAATAGACAGATCGCTGAGATAGGTGCCTCACTGATTAAGCATTGGTAACTGTCAGACCAAGTTTACTCATATATACTTTAGATTGATTTAAAACTTCATTTTTAATTTAAAAGGATCTAGGTGAAGATCCTTTTTGATAATCTCATGACCAAAATCCCTTAACGTGAGTTTTCGTTCCACTGAGCGTCAGACCCCAATATCTCCGTAAAGGTTCTCAGGTGTACATTGAAGGCCAGCTCAGAACACGTAAATGGACTGATCAAGCTGGCGTGGAGAAATACACCACAGAAGTTGTTGTGAATGTCGGTGGCACTATGCAGATGTTAGGCGGGCGGCCACAAAACGCTGCTCAACCTGATAACAAGAACCAACCACAACCACAGAGTACCGGAGCTGCGCCAGCAGCAGGAAATGAACCGCCACCGTTTGAAGATGATATACCGTTCTGAATGCTTGGGATTCAGGCTGCTGTCGCAGTAAACCAGAAGAACGGGAAGGGCTACCCCTTCCCTGTTTGCTATCACTTTATCTTTCTGCAGCGCATCGAGCTGCGGATTTTTGCTATCACTTTTTCAATCCGGAAGCGACCGGCCAAACAAAAAATGATAGCAAAAATAGTAAAAGGTGATCAGCTGGCCAAAAATATCTGCTATCATTTTTGTGTTGGCCAGCTCGCCGGCGCCATTCAAAATGATAGCATTCCGGCGTGAAAGCAAGACTGGCCTCAATGTTTAGCCATTTGAGGGGTATGTATGGGGACATTAACAGTCAGGCCACAGCCGGAACATGAAGATGCACTGGAGGCCGTAGGCGTGTTGTTGCAGGAAAAACGCGCTTCACAGACGTTACTCAAATCACTGATGGCCTACGAGCAACACTGTAATGAGATCGCCCGATTGAAAGCAGCCTTGTACAAGGCCGAGAAAGAGCGTGATGAGTACAAAGGTAAAATAGAGCGCTTTAAAGCTGCCCAGCTCGCGTTATTTGAATAGAGCAATGAAGCTAACGCCCTTTGGTTGTTGAATCTCGCTACGTTCCACAGGGAGCCTGTAGAACGTAACAGGATTGTCGGTAAAGTGATCCGGGATCGTTTTTGGATCTTCATTCTGGATCAATGTAAATAATTTAGTTATGATTAGTCCGTTCTGCTTACCGAACCTCGACCTTGTAGAAAGGTGCTGGTAGTGATAGATTTCATCGCTAAGTTTGCAAGACGTAAAGAATTTCAGGTAGACCACGCCAAAAGGTGGTGAAGGAAGGGTTGAAAAGCCCAAAAAACAAAGCCCCGATTATCTTCCAGTTTGGCGACGGGTAAAGATAATCAGGGCTAGGTACGAAACCTAAGAAGGATTATAACCTATGTATTCCTCAAAGCAACCCCTGTTCGCCATAA